>JANWVL010000112.1 GCA_025056655.1 Candidatus Methylacidiphilales bacterium | reverse complement strand
CGGAGAATTTAGCGATGATCCCTGCTGAAATTGATTTGGCAGGTAGTGAGGTTGAAATCGCGCGTTTGCCTAATCATCTGACTCGTGTGAGGGAGGTCTTGCACCAATTTCGGGAGGTAGGAGGCTTTCGGTTTTGCTTTATTGATTGTCCGCCTTCGGTGGGAATTTTAATGACCAATGCGCTGGCCGCGGCTGATGGTGTGATTGTGCCGATTCAATGCGAATATTTTGCTTTGGAGGGGTTGTCGAAAATTCTTCAGCTCATAGAGCAAATTCGAGCGGCTACAGAACAAGACAACTTGAGGTTAGAGGGGATATTGATGACGATGTTTGACGCACGGACTCGGTTGAGCCAGCAAGTCGTGGAGGATGTGAACCGTTATTTTCCACAGCAAGTTTTTAAGACGATCATTCCGCGGTCTATACGCCTTGCTGAGGCGCCCAGCCATGGGAAGAGTATTTTTAGTTATGATCCAAACGGTGTCGGGGCTCGAGTTTATGATCAGCTTGCGAGAGAGTTTCTCGAACGGGTTGAGCAGCGAGGGTAGAAGGCTGTCAACATGAATTGCGGTGTGCTGACTGGTAGGGATGTTTGGAAAATCATCGGGGTCTGGTTGCTGGCTTGTCTTGTGTTTATTGGGATTCGTCGATACGAAGAACCTTTGACATATGGGCCATTGGGTAGAATTTTTGCGGATAACGATGGCTCCATGCGTTGGCTACTCGTCCGACGCGCTTTGGAGGGAGAAGGCTCGCGGATTCGGTGGATGAGGGAGGATAATGCGCCGTATGGTCGGATGAACGAATGGACGTCTCCGATGACGCAGATCGGCGCATGGGCGACGTGGGGGGTTCAAAAAGCACTGGGATGGTCGTTGAAGGAGGCTTGGGGAGTGAGTGGAGTCTGGATGGGTGCGGTGATGGGCTTGATTTTGCTGACGGTCGCTGCTTGGTATGGGTGGCGTCTGGGAGGATGGAGTCTTGCGGCTTGCTGGTTAGTGGCATGGCAGCCTTTGCCAGATTTTTTTCAAATGACTCGGCTTGGAAATCCAGATTATCATAGTCTGCATCAGGTGTTGCTCGTGGTGATGTTTTTGTCGGTGTATAGTGCGCGTCAGCGAGCAAACGAGTTGGGAGTGGCTAGTGGTAAGCGTTTCCTTACACAAGAGGGAATTATTACTGGTATCGCTGCAGGATTCGCTCTTTGGTCGAGTGCGACTGAATGTCTGCCACTGGTGGTGCTTGTATTTTCGCTTGGTTTTTACGATCTGTGGATAGCGCCGAGTTTTCGCGCGAAGTGGCCTTTTTCCGCAATAGATAAGAAGGTTAAGGGGAATGCCGGAGTGCATACTTCAATGGGGCGAGGCCTGAAGCGCACAGAAAGCGAGAAGGAAATTGAAAATCCGTCCACATTTCAGGGAATGGATGGGAGAAAATATTTTTGGTTGGTTTGTGCGCGAAGTTTAGTGGGAACTGTTTTGATAGCTTATCTTTATGAGTATTGGCCTGACTTGTGGAGACGAGAGCTTGAGCTTTTATCTGTGTGGCACGTGGTCGCTGCGCTCTTGGGGTGGTGGTGTGTAGAGGGGCAGGTGCGGTTTAAAGATAATGCGCTAGGGTGGGTAGCGTTGGGGGTGAGCGGCTTGATTTTGGTTCTGCTTGCGGGATGGTTACGGGATTGGCAGTGGGGAGCTTTGCACGTGGCTCAAGACGGTTTTTATTGGACGCACTGGAGCACTGCTGCAGAGATGCAAGGGTGGTGGACTACGGATCGAGGATGGATGGGGCTTCTACATCGAGTGTGGTGGTGTTATGGACTTCTGCCGGTGTTGTTTTTATGGGTATTGTGGCCTTATGTGCGTCGAGGTAGTCTTGAGGTGTGGGCGTGCGTTGGAGTGGGAGTTTTGTTTTTTTTGTGTTGGCATCAAGCGCGGTGGGGGACTTTTTTTGTGATTGTGTTTGTGATTGTGCTTGGATTGGCAGCGCAAGCGGTATTCTACAAATGGCGGGGATGGCTGGCGCTAGGAATGATGGCTTTGTGTTTCCCTTGCTGGCAAACGATTGCGACTGGGGTGATTGAAAATCAGAGTGTGAGGGGAAGGTATGTTGAGTCTGGCATCATGCAACTTGCCTCAAGGCTGATTGTAAAAGACGCTCGGCGTGAGGGTGCAGTGGTTGTAGCCCCTTGGCATTTGACGCCTCGAATGATCTGCCATGGGGAAGTGCGCACTGTGGGATCGGCTTATTGGTCGAACATAGCTGGATTAAAAGCCAATCATGAAATTTTCAGCACGTTTTCTGAGGAGCGCCTTAAGCAGTTGTTGAAAGAGCGCACTGTGGATTACTTGCTGGCACCGCCGCCACCGATTATGTCGCGTGAAGTGATCGACGCTAGCTATGCGCTGAGTGGGCGAAGAATGAGTGTGGAAGCTGTGCGAGGTGTTGCATTGATTCAAGCATTGGTGAGGCAGGCAGATTATCTCGAGCTGATGGAAGGAGGGGGATTGGAGTGGATCCGTTTCCAAGAGCTTGGCAAGGGATGGATGATCTACCGGGTGAGAAGAGATAAATTTTGAGCTCAAAAAAGCTAGGGGCGCGAGATGAGTTTGAAGCTTGGCAGGCAAATGTGGCAATTTAGTTATAGGAATTTAGATATGAAACGAAATCGTCTTTTTGCACAGTGGGAGTGGTTGGCTGGAGTCATTTACATTTACATTTTAGGAGGGATGGGATTATGGGGACAGGACGCCAATAGCTTGTTTGAAGAGGGAAGAGCGGCGTTGAACGGGCAGGCATATGACAAGGCAATCGAACGTTTTGAGCAGGTGATCAAAGATTTTCCGACGTCGCCAATCATTGATAGCGTGAATTTGAATCTGGGTTTAGCGCAACTGTTTTCTGGAAAATTTAGTGATGCGATTGTGTCGTTTGATCGAGCTAGTGCATCGACAGCCCCGCGTGAGATTCGCGAAGCGGCTATATTTTATAAGGCTCAAGCTCAGTTGGGGTTTCTGGGAAATTTGCCTAAGGACGATCCAAAGTATCGAAGTAGTTTGGAAGGTGCTATCAAAAATTTTAGTCAACTGATTGAGGAATTTCCCGATTCAACGCTACTTGAGGATGCGATTTACGGAAGAGCTGTCGCGAATTTTACATTCGAGAAGATTAACGATGCCGAAAAGGATTTAGAGCGATTGATTAAAAATTTTGCTACCAGCCCAAATATTGCAGACTACCGCTTACTCCTGGGCAGCATCTATGCGCAAGAAGTTTTCAAAGCCATAAACAATAAACGGTCACAAGAGGAGATCGAGCGTCACGCTGAGAAAGCTCTATCCGTGCTGCAAGAGATAAAGGAGGCTTCACCAGAATACGTGATGGCTGCCAACGAAGCTCGCCTACTCAACGCAGAGCTAATGCTTGCTATGGCCGACGAAAGAGACCCCAAACCTGCAGAGAAAGCTATCGAGATTGCGCGTGAGGTGATGAGTAAGGATCAGATGCAAAGACAACTTGAAATGGCAATAGATAAACTTAAGGCAGATTTTCGAGAGGCAAACCTTGCCAGGAATCTTCGACTTGCTGATGCATTGCAGCTTCGCATCAATCGTCGTCGCTCTCAACTCGAGGAAATTAAACGAAAGCCCGACCCGATCGTGCGAGCATGGTTAGTTATCGGGCAAAGTTATTTTCGCCTGGGGAAATGGGATGAGGCACGAGTTGTGATGAGCCATATTTTGCCACACACAACGGAGGAGCAGGCGAAGAGCGCGGAGTTCGTTCGCATACTCACTTACGCGATCCAAGGCGCAGTGGAAGAAGCTGATGCGTTGTTTGAGAATTACCGCAAAAAGTATCCTAATGACACACAAGCCGATTCGGTGAGCCTACAGATCGGAATCAATTTGCTCGAGCGTAAATCTTATGCCGCTGCACTCGAACAATTCGATAAGAGCCTCAGGGACTACCCAAACGGACGAAATGCTAACACGGCGAGAATTAAACGCGCAGAAGCTCTCATCGGACTAGGCAAAACCCATGAGGCAATTCAAGCACTGCAGGAGTTCATCTCATCCAATGGAGAAGACCCGCTTGTGCATGCGGCACAATTTTTACTGGCGAATATCTATGCACAGACAAAACAATTTGACTTTGCTATTAAAATCTATCAGGAACTTGCACAAAATCCTAAGGCCGGAGAACACCAAGCGCTTGCTGCTTATCAAATCGCAGCAACTCATTATCTTGCTAGCAACTGGAAAGAGGCTGCAGAAGGTTTTCAGAATTTTGTTACCCTATTTCCACAGCATAACTCTACACCACAGGCCTATTACTTTCTGGTGGTGAGTCATGAAAAGAACAACAAAATTGATGAAGCAAAGAAGTCAGCCGAAGCACTAGCGGAGAAGTTTCCAGCTTCGAATTTTGCACCTGCTGCACTGGATTATGTAGGACGCCAACTCAACGCCAGAGCATTGTTTGACGAAATGGTGGTTGTTTATCAGAGACTGATTGAGCTTTTTCCCAAAAGTAAAGAAGCCTCGACAGGCTATTTTATGATTGCACGAAATTTTGAACGGCAAGCTCGTTTCCAAGAGGCTGCAGAGAAATATGATGTGATTGCTAATGATCCGGAAAATTCTTTCGCACCATCTGCGTTACAAGCGAAAGTTTCCATGTGGCTAAAGGCAGCGCGATCACTTGGAGCTTACTCGGCTATCACTGAAGAGGAAAAGAAACAATGGCACAGTTACCTCACTGAGTGTGAAAAAGCCGCTAAAGAGCTGATCAGAAGATTTCCTTCCAGCCCTGAAGTCCCACAGGCACTAGATGAGTTGATCGTCATGCTACGAGTCAAAAACGAAGCACAGCAGATGGCAGAGGAAGAAGCCGAAAATTATTTCAGCATAATGGCTTCCGAATTCGATTCCCCTATCGCACAACCAAGAATTCTGGCAGCACAAGCAGGCCTCTTGTTCCAAAAAAACAAACTTCAAGCTGCTTATGATACTTTTCAAAAACTCATTGAAAAATATCCTGATGCTTCGCTAGGGGCTGAAGATTGGAACCGCTACGCCACACTACTCTTAACCAACAATAAGCCGTCTCAAGCAGCGGAGGTCTTCTTAAAAATCCAAAAGGAATTTTCTCGTGATCCTCGTGCCCAAGCTAACGCCACTTACGGTCTAGGCGCGGCTTACCTTGCTCAAGGAGAATTACAAAAGGCCATTCCTTTTTTTGAAGAACTGAAATCCAAATATCCATGGTCAGAGAAAATTATGGAAGCTGAGTTTGCCCTCGCTATGGCTGACGAGGCTGCATCGAAGTTTGAAGAAGCGCTTGATCGTTATCGCACCGTCATCATGAGTAACGTCTCTACACCTGAGCTTAAAGCTCGCGCGATGATTGCCAGCGGGAAAATTCTTGAAAATCAAAATAAACTCTTACCTATTCCGCAAAGCAACGAACCAAACGCTGAATCCTTCTACCTTCAGCCCGATGCATTCTTCCGCGAATCTGTTCCAAATCTATCTGCAGAAGGCCTTTTCCTTGCCGCACAAATCAATATCAAGAAAAACAACCTCTCTAAAGCCAAAGAAATTCTCCTACGTCTAACGGATACTCCAGCTTATCGAGCCACTCCTTGGTATGCAAAAGGCAAGGAAGCGCTCAGCCGTCTCCCACAATGAAACGCACTGAACGTGCACACCTCATTGCTCAAGCTCTTGATCAACTCTATCCCACAGCACACTGCGAACTCAACTTTTCCAATCCTCTTCAACTCCTCATCGCCACAATTCTCTCCGCCCAGTGCACCGACGCTGTCGTTAACCAAGTCACACCTCACCTTTTCAGCAAATATCCAGACGCCAAGGCCTATGCCCAAGCTCCCTTAAAAGAGCTGGAAAACGATATCCGCAAAATCGGCCTCTACCGCAATAAAGCTAAAAACATCCAATCCTGTTGCGCAATACTCGTAGAGCGTTACCAAGGCCAAGTTCCATCTGACCTCCAATCCCTTATCGAGCTTCCTGGTGTGGGTAGGAAAACAGCCAACGTAATCCTAGGAAATGCTTTCAACATCAACGCCGGATTTGTCGTAGATACCCACATCGCGCGCCTCTCCAAGCGTTGGCGGCTAACGCGCCATCATCAACCCGAAAAAATCGAGCGCGACCTAATCCGGCTTTTCCCGCAAGAATCCTGGACCCGCCTCTCGCACCAAATCATCTGGCATGGCCGTCGCTGCTGTAAAGCTCGCCGTCCCCTATGCCATCTATGCTCATTGGCATCCCTATGCCCAAGCGCTTTCTCCGAATTTCAAAATAGAAGTCATCAAAACGTATAGCTTAAAAACACCATCGGCCCTATTCCGTCCAGCCCATTATTCTCTTGATCAGGTTCAGACAAACCAGCATTCGACCAATGCTGATAATATATCGCAGCGCCACATGCACACCTATCTGAAATCAGATACCTAGCCCCAAGCCTAACAGAAAATGTAAAGCAAAAATCTTGTCCTTGCCCTCCGTATCTGCCCGGTTCCCCCACCAGATCACTATCTACAAAACTAAATCCTACCAACGCTCCCACAAAAGGCCCAAAGCGTGACCCTTTCGGAGCAAAGTTGTATTGCGGACCTACCATAAACCCCACAAACCGATTTTCAAACCCATGCACAACCTGCACCCAATGCGGGACAAAATTAAACTGCGTGTTACCTCGCCACCAACCCTCTCCGCTCACTTCGTCCAGCTGCCAGCCGATCGTCATCATCAAAGGCAACAACGTGTAGTTAGCATCATTCCATTCTACAGGATACAGCGAAGACAATATCCCCATCCCCCACTCAACAGTCACCGCATCCTCGCGAAGTTGTCCTACCATTTTATCTTTCACAATGTCCCGTGCTTCTACTTCCTCATCCCTCAGCCCTACATCAATCATCGCCTTTGGATCAAGCAACATCTTCCCATCCCTTTCAAATACACGACTCTCTTGCCTCAGTCTCTCCTTCAAAACCTGCCTCTCAACAATAACCTTTTCAGACTCAGACCTCATCCCATGATAAAAATCACCTCTATTGATGCTCCTGCCCAAATTCTTTTTCTCCATAGATAAGGCCACCTTACCCCCACCAGAATTCCTCGCACTTTCTGCTTCATCGCACACAGCCTCCTTCTCAACCACACTCTTCACACACACTTCCATCCCTCCTTTGCGCGTCACACTACGAGAATGAGTTGCGCAATCTCCACCCATCCCTACAAAATATACCAACCCACTCAATGCCCAAAAACAACCCATCCCCAGCACACGGAAAAAACCACACAAAAACATCGATGCTTTTTAATTTTTTAAACATAAATTGTCAAACCCCTCTCACCACCCTTCAACACAACACCACACATCGAAAATCCCATACCATCCTCACCCTAGTTCTACTCTTCCTACCTCTTCAACATTTCCCCACGATCCACGCTCAAACCCCGCATCCCTCCACCGCATTCAAAAAAGACCGACCCATCCTCAAAAAACGCCTCCAAATCGAATGGTATGGCCGTTCCTTCGTCTACCTCACCTCCTCATCCGGAGTCCGCATAGCGATCAACCCCTTTCCTCCAGGCACACCAGGATACCAATTCCCACACGGCCTAGCAGCTGACGTCGTCCTCATCTCCGACTCAAACAAAGTCCACGATGGCGCCGAACTCCTCTCAGGCAACCCCCTCATCTTTCGAGGCCCAGTTGCCGTCGGCACTCACCGCGCCTCTGGCATAATCTTTAACGGCATCGCAACCCGTCAACAAAAATCATCTAACCCACACACCGATCACAACACCATATTCTTCTTCACCCTAGACGGAATGAAAATTGTCCACCTAGGCTCCCTCGGTCATTCACTCACCCCAAAAGAAATCTCCACCATAGGTCGTGCAGACATCCTCTTCGTTCCCATCGGCAACCGCAAACTTAGCCTAGAAGACATAGATAAAATCATCTACGACCTCGACCCTGCCATCGTCATCCCCATCGAATACGCACTCCGCCCCCACGACCAAAAAAGCCAACTACGACCCGCAGCACCCTTTCTAAAATACGAAAAAAACATCGTCCCCATAGAAGAACACGGCTTCCTCATCGGACCAGACCTCCTCCCCGACACCACTACTATCGTAACCCTCATCCCCCCTCCCCACACTGAACCACTCAAACCATGAAAATCCTCATCATCGGACAGGGCGCACGCGAGCACGCCATCGCCCACTTTCTCTCCCACCCACACCATTCCCTCTACATCGCCCCAGGAAACCCCGGCACCGAATCCATCGCCACCTCACTCCCCTACAACCCAGACCAAATCGACTCAATCACTACCTGGGCAGCACAACACCGCCCCGACCTCGCTGTCATCGGCCCCGAACTCCCCCTCAGCCTGGGCCTAGCCGACCGCCTCCGCGCCCTAAACATCCCCACCGTTGGCCCCGATCAATCCGCCGCTCGCCTCGAAACAAGCAAAACATACTGCAAAGAACTCCTCACCCAAGCACACATCCCCACACCCCCAGCCATCCCTTGCACCGACCTCCACTCAGCCCGCTCAGCCATACGCCAACTCAACGCCCCCTACGTCATCAAAGCCGATGGCCTCGCCGCAGGCAAAGGCGTTTTCCTTCCCAAAGATAATCAAGAATCCGACTCCATCCTCGATGCCCTCTTCAACCAACGCATCCTCGGCTCAGCCGCAGACAAAGTGCTCATCGAAAAACGCATCGAAGGCCGAGAAATCTCCATCATAGCCCTCACAGACGGCACAACTCTACGCTATCTCCCACCAGCACAAGACTACAAACGCCTCTACGACCATCACCTCGGCCCCAACACCGGCGGCATGGGTGCTTATGCACCTGCTCCCTGGCTCACCCCATCCATCCTCGAAACAATTCACCACACCATCTTCACACCCCTACTCCAAACACTCCAACACCGCTCCATCTCCTACCGCGGCATCCTCTACGCAGGCCTCATGATCACCGACCAAGGCCCCCAAGTCCTCGAATTCAACGTCCGCCTCGGTGACCCCGAAACCCAAGCCATCCTCCCCCTCATCGCCACACCCCTCGACGAACTTTTCCACGCCACGGCAAACGCCGCACTAAACCAAATCCCCCTCCGCCTCCACCCCGCCCGCGCCTCCACCGCCATCGTCATCGCAGCAGAAGGCTATCCCCACCAACCTACCCTCCACACACCCATCACCCTCCCCACCGTCCTCCCCCCATCCACCGCAATCTTCCATGCAGGGACACGCCGCCACCCCGATGGCACACTGCGCGTAGCTGCAGGCCGCATCCTCACCGCCACGGCATGGGCACAATCCCTACGCGAAGCGCGTGAAACCGCATACGCCTTAGCTCGTTCCATCCAGATCCCCAAAAGCCACTACCGCAAGGACATCGCCCAAAACCTATGACGCACAACCTCACGCCTCCCCCTACCATCCCCACCCTCCTACTCTGCATACTCCTCATCACCAACCCAACACACGCCGACCCCACAACAATCTCCCAACGCGAAATCAACGACCTCGAATTCGCCAAAAAAATCCTCGCCGACCACTACATCGATCCACAAACCCTCCGCCCACCCCTCACAGCCCTCCGCATGCAAACCTTCATCCGCTCACTCCGCGGAGGAGCCTTCATCCGTCGCTTCGCATCCCGCCCCGCCTCCCTACCCCCCATTCTAGCCATGCTCCCCCAACAAATCGCCTATTTCCGACCACGCGCATTCGACTCCACCTTCTCAACCTCCGCCCTACGCCGCCTCCAATATTGGCGCTCAGGAAAAGTCCAAGGCCTCATCATCGACCTACGCGGACTCCAAGGAGGCACCCCTACAGAGACCTATGCAAAAGTCCTCGCCATACTCGATGGCCAAGGCCCCGCCACACTACAATGGGATAAAAACAAAATCCTCGTCCACGCCACCCCACAACCCAACCCCATCCCCACCCGCATCCTCACCAGCGAACACACCAGCGGCCTATACGAAGCAATCATCCACATCCTTCCCCCCACACACACCCAGATCATCGGCCAACCCACCCCAGGACGAGTCGCAGCCTACAAAGAGTATGCGTTACCCTCAGGCGACTTCATCAGCATCGCACACCGTCCCCTCATCTGGCGCCAAAACACCCTCCCCTACAACAAACCCATCCTACCCCACCACAACATCGACACAACATTCTCACAACTCACCCAAAGCCTACACCTCATCGAAACAGGCCAAGTCCGCCGCCTATTCCTCTACACACCCCCTACCCACCCACAAAAACCCATCCCCCCCAACACCCCCACCACCCCAATCCACACCGATCAAGCCCTTCTTATCGCATGGGACAGCCTCCGAGCCCTCTCACTCCTCACCCCCACACCCACCCAACCCCCACCCCCCTCCCAACCCCACACACCCCCGACTCCACCATTGCCAACATCCCCATCCCGCTCTTAGATACCACTATCACCCAATGAAAAAAATCCTCTTCGTCTGCACCGGAAACATCTGCCGTAGCCCAATGGCCGAAGGCCTAATGCGCGAACTCCTCCGCGACCACCCAGAAATCAAAGTCTCCTCAGCAGGCCTAGCCGCCGCCGAAGGACAACCCCCCAGCAGCCACGCCATCACTGCCATGAAAGAAATCGGCATCGACATCAGCCACTTCCGCAGCCGCCCCATCGATCCACAAATGATCGCCGAAGCCGATAAAATCTACGCCATGACCTACTCCCACTACGACACACTCCTACTACTCTTCCCCGAAGCCTCAGAAAAAATCGCCCTCCTCAAAGAACATCAATCCGAAGCCCACCCCTCAATGAACCCCGAAGTCAACGACCCCATCGGCCAATCCCTCGACGCCTACCGCGCCTGCCGCGATGAAATCCAAGAAGCACTACACCACATCAAAAAAAACATCCTCCAATCCCTCCACTCAAGCACCGCCACCTCACTCGCCATCGGAGCCGATCACGCCGGCTATCCCATCAAACAACGCATCATCGAATGGCTCCAAAAAAACCAAATCCCCTACCTCGACCTCGGCACCCACTCCGAAGACTCCGTAGACTATCCCGATTACGCCCAAGCCGTCGCACAAGCCATCGTCAAAGGCCAAGCTCAAACAGGCATCCTCATCTGCCGCTCCGGCATCGGCATGAGCATCGCAGCCAACAAAATAAACGGCATCCGTGCCGCCGTCGCCTACACCCCAAAAACCGCCGCCTCCGCCAGAGAACACAACAACGCCAACATCCTCTGCCTCGGCGCAGACTTCATCAAACCCAAAGAACTCCCCGACATCCTCAACACCTGGCTCAACACCCCATTCGCCCAAGGTCGCCACACCCGACGAATCGAAAAAATCCACCACATCGAGTCCTCCTGCCACTCATCCACACCCACCCTACGCCATACCGACCCAACCCTCTTCGACATCATCCAAAACGAACACCAACGCCAACTCACCCACATCGAACTAATCGCCTCTGAAAACTTCACCAGCCGCGCCGTCATGGAAGCCCAAGGCTCCTGCCTCACCAACAAATACGCCGAAGGCTACCCAGGCCGCCGCTGGTATGGCGGCTGCCAACACGTCGATCAAGCCGAACAACTCGCCATCGACCGCGCCAAAGCCCTCTTCGGCGCCGAACACGTCAACGTCCAACCCCACTCCGGCTCCCAAGCCAACATGGCCGTCTACTTCGCCTTCCTCAAACCCGGCGACACCATCCTCACCATGGACCTCTCCCACGGCGGCCACCTCACCCACGGCCACAAAATGAACTTCTCCGGCCGCTTCTACAACGTCATCCACTACGGCGTCCGCCCCGATGACGAAACACTCGACTACGACACCATCGAAAAACTCGCCCATCAACACCGCCCCCGCCTCATCACAGCCGGCGCCTCAGCCTACCCCCGCATCATCGACTTCCCCCGCCTCGCCCACATCGCCCAATCCGTGCAAGCCCTCCTCCTCATCGACATGGCCCACATCGCCGGGCTCGTAGCCGCAGGCCTTCACCCCAACCCCGTCCCCTACGCCGACTTCGTCACCACCACCACCCACAAAACACTCCGCGGCCCCCGCGGCGGCCTCATCCTCTGCCGCCAACAATACGCCAAAGAAATAGACGCCCAACTCTTCCCCGGCATCCAAGGCGGCCCCCTGATGCACGTCATCGCCGCCAAAGCCGTATGCCTCCAAGAAGCACTATCCCCATCATTCAAATCCTACCAACAACAAGTCCTCCTCAACGCCCAAACCCTCTGCCAAGAATTAAAAAACCTCGGCTACCGCATCGTCTCAGGCACCACAGAAAACCACCTCATCCTCGTCGACCTCCGCCCCACAGGCCTCACCGGTAAAGAAGTCCAAGAACTCCTCGACACCGTCTGCATCACCGTCAACAAAAACACCATCCCCTTTGACCCCACACCCCCCATCAAAAGCGGCGGCATACGCCTCGGCACACCAGCCGTCACCACCCGCGGCTTCAAACAAAAAGAAATGACCCAAATCGCCCACCTCATCCACAGCGCAATCCACCACCGCCACGACCCCCACTCACTCCAGTCCATCCGCCAAGAAGTCATCCAGCTCGCGAAATCTTTCCCCCTCCCCTTCTAAACTCATGCCACGACCCAATCCCATCCCCCCACTCACCCTCATCCTCACAATCCCACTCCTCCTAAGCACCCCCGCATACCCACAAAACATCAAATTCCGCTTCAACCCACCCCTACACAAAAAATTCATCGAAGAACGCACCCGCCGAGTCATCACCGACAACGGCATCACCACATCCACCTACCAAGAAACCTGGCGCACCCTCCTCCACCACGAACGCGAAGCCGACAACTTCGCCCTCATCCGCACCGTCCAATCCATCACCGCCCAACAAGACAACAAACCCGTCACCACCCCAGCAGGCTCCTTCTACCAAGGCATCACCCTCACCTACATCATCGACCCCCACGGCTCCCTCCTCGAAGTCCACGGCAACGACCAACTCCTCCAACAAGCCCTCCAAGCCATACCCGAAGCCGACCGCGAAGCCTTCCGCGCAGAAAACACCCCACAAAAAATGTTCACCAACCAAAAAGAAGAATGGGACCGCCGCCTCGGCTACCTCGCCGGAAAAACACTCAAAATCGGCCAACGCATCCAACGCCAACTCCCCCTCCCAGGCCTCCCCGACGTCACCTACACCCTCACCCTAGAAATCCAAAAAGCCAAAATCCAAGACGGTCGCCCCTGGATCACCCTCATCACAGCCTCCTCCACAGACCCCGACGAAATCGAAACCCTCCTCGAAGCCGCCAAACAAAACCAAGCCGAAGAAGCCATCCTCTCCAAAAAAACCAACGCCGCCTTCGTCTACCGCGGCATCAGCCAATTCACCCTAGACGCCAACACCATGCTCATCGCCGACGACTACAACTACTCCGCCTACATCCAAGCCACAGTCATCGGCGACAAAACCTACTTCCGCCAAGCCCGATACGAGCTCGACCAAGTCAAAATCACCCCCCAACCCGACACCGAATAAAAACCATTGCCCACACCCCCCACAAATGCCTACAATCCACACACCCCAAAACCCCTCAACAAACAATTTAACAATTTACAGCAAGCCTTCTAACTCCTAATCTAAACTCGAACACACACGGGCCCTTAGCTCAGTCGGATTCAGAGCGTCTGACTACGGATCAGAAGGTCACAGGTTCGAGCCCTGTAGGGCCCACCACCCCCACTCCACAAAACCCAAACCAACAACACATCAAAACCCCAACACACAACACCCCCATCTTCCTTTCCACTCCTCAAAACCAAGCAAACCCATAAACAACCCACCACAAACCTACTCCCCAACAAATACCCAAGCCCCATTTTCGCAACACACCACAACGACAACGCCCCCCCCACACACCTCAAAACAACCCCAAACAATCGGAGCCGGAGGGATTCGAACCCTCGAGACGGTTTTACCCGTCTAACGGTTTAGCAAACCGCCGCTTTCGGCCTCTCAGCCACAGCTCCACACAAAAACACATACCTACCCCCTCTCAAAATCACCGTCAAGCTTCACCTGCAACACAAACCACAACCCAAACCCACCCCCCCTCACCACCTGTAACTTCCAGAAACTCCACAACACACCCACCCAAAACACCCCCAAACCGCCCACAAAACGGATTCATTGCCTAGCACAAAAGAACGCATAAGCTAGCAACCAAAGCTCTCAAGAGCCATGCCACAAAACTCCGCCAACCCCCAACCCTCCCCATCCCCACCCGCGGAAACCACTAAAAAAGCACCAGCAGACAATTCCCTACTCCAAAATCAATCCTACCCCCTACTGTGGCTAGCCGCCTGGTGGCTATGGGCAGCTTGGGCCTGCGCAGGCGATTGGGAAAACACAGAAGCCTACTCATACGGCTGGTTTGTTCCGCTTTTTTGCGCTTACTTTGGCTGGCGACGCTGGACAGATCGCGGACAACAGCTGCCAACATATGAACCATCGCCACAAGCCATGTTGCTCTTTCTCGCAACGAGCGCCGGCACCGTCTTTCTTGTGCCTTTGATCGAGCTTGTGCGGCAGACGCCGATTTATTGGAGACCGCTGAACTGGCTCATCGCAGGAATCGCATTCAGCCTCACATCCCTTTATTTATGGGCTATCGGAGGCAGAAAACTGTGGAGTATAATGTGTTTCCCAATGCTCCTCTTCTTCACAGCAGTGCCATGGCCAAGCGCCCTCGAAGTAAGCCTAACGCAATCCTTGATGCTTCATGTTGCGGCCAACGCCGCCGAAGTCCTCAATATCTTAGGAATCCCAGCTCAAGCTCAAGGACAGATTGTGCACCTAGCTGTAGGCCCTGTAGGTATAGATGAAGCCTGCAGCGGAATTCGCTCCCTACAGACAGCAGTCATGCTCGGATTTGTCTTTGGAGAATTTTTCTCGTTGAAACTTCTCGCACGCCTCGCCTTCTTCATCGCCGCGCTCCTGATCACATTTCCAATAAATCTTCTCCGCACACTCACGCTTTGCCTCATTGCAAACTACCAAGGACTAGACGCCATCAACACCTGGCACGACACCGTCGGCTACGTATTCCTCGGCATCCTAATCCTCTCCGCAGCCGCTCTAGCACTAGGAATCAGTCGCATACTCGGCAGAGAAAACCCCGTCAGCCCCCCAACTGGAGCCACTTCAGTCCCTCCCCAACTCAAAGAATGGATAACCACATTGAGTTCCAGTCCATTTTCGAAGATACAAAAAATCAAACCCCTTCTTGCAACCGCAAGCATACTATTTGGCCTATCTCACCTATGGTATCTGGTGCACGAAGCTTTATATCCTGGCTTTCAACAGCCCTATTACGCACTAAGAGAGACCTCCAACGTCCAGATCAACGAGCTCGAGCCTGAAAGCCAAAAAATTCTGCTCTCAGACTATGGCAAATCGTTTCGCTGCCTTGTCCCACAAAACGATCTCCCCTGCCCCATGGGCTATCACATTTTCTGGAAGACCTCACGCGCCAACGGTCGAGCTTTGACGCACCGCCCCGACGTTTGCATGCCCGGCGTAGGCTGGCAAGCCAAAGGAAAAGTCACGCGTGAACGCTACACCATCGCCGGAAAAGAGATCGACTGGTATGTCTTCAACTTTTTTCACCCTGCCTCAGGACAGCACGCATTGATGTTTTGGGGATTACTGACAGACAACGAAAACATCGACATCGATTTCAACCGCTTTGTCTACTTGCAAAGAGAACTCATCACAACCTTCATCCGCAAAGCGCAACGCCGATTTAGCGTCGAAGTGCTTGCCCTCTCCCTCCCCGTCGATTCAACCACACAACGCCCCGACCGCAAAACAATCGAATCGTTGCTAAACCAATACTTCACCACCGCATCCCAAGCTACAACCGCAAGCAAGCAATCTTGAAGGCCTCCAAAGCCGCACCCGTAAATAAGTCACCCCCCCTGCTTTCCCCTCTACCGTCCCCACCCAAGTCTTGAGCACCTTACCAGCTCCTCACAGTGCGCGTCGCATTTTCAGGAATAGGATCCTGATTCTTGGGACCGCGAGACCAAGCTGCCACGGGCGCAGGGATCTCAATTCCAAAGACAACCACCCGATCGTTCAAATCATGATCAAGGGCATAATAATACGGCCGCTTCCATGGATCCATAAACCGCCCACGCGAATTCGGAGGCACTCCCGGCGCTTTGTTTTCTCGATCCTTAAGCGAAATTTCAATAAAAGGAAGTGCTCTGGGATTATCAGCAAGGTCAAGTCCAGTAAGGATGTTGCAAGCCTCTTGCCCCATTTCCCGAGGCAGCCCATCGCCTACCACAGAAGTGTTAGACATAGGCCACGAGTTGTATTCCGCAAAATAATGCCTCCATGCTGTAGAAATCGAAGCGACGTCAGTCTGTGCTTTCGACATGCGGGCTCTATTCAAAGCTAACGGCACACCTGTTACCACAAGTGAGGCCAATACCGCTACAATCGCCACGACAACAAGAAGCTCAGTCAATGAAAAGGCACGCCTAGCTCTAACAAAATGAGATTTATAAACACAACTCACCATACGCGAATGCTTCCGTCTCTCCATAAAAGGGCAAGCGTTTTTATATCGACTTCAAAATCTCAACCATGCTCTCCAACGCCTTGGCCCGATGACTAATCCGAGCTTTGACAGATTCGGGCAGCTCCCCAAAGGTCTCTGAATATCCTTCAGGAATAAAAATAGGATCATAACCAAACCCGTGCGTCCCTCTAGGAGAAAGAGCCAAAGTCCCATGACAACGCCCCTCTACCTCAGCCACAACCTCTCCGTTCTTAGCCAGGACTAATGCACAATAAAATGCTGCAGCACGATTTTTTACGCCCCTCATTTGATCCAACACGAGCTCCAAATTTTTACCATCGTCTCTAGGCTCACCAGCATAACGAGCCGAACGAACCCCCGGCGCCCCCCTCAGCGCATCTACACACAATCCAGAGTCATCGGCCAATACCCATTCCCCCTTTGCCCACAGTGAATAAGCCACAGCCTTACCCCGTGCATTTTCCATAAAAGTCTCCCCCTCCTCCTTCACGTCAGGATATTCTCCCCAATACTGTGCAGCCTCCTGAAGCGTCCAGATCACCCATTCTGAAGCCAACCTTGCACGCAATTCTTTTCCTTTCCCAGTGCTTGTCGTTGCTATCACGATCCTCTTCATTCTTTCGTCTTCTAGTCTCAAACAACGCCACGTCCACCTCATCTTTAGACTTCAGCAATCCACGAGGAGTGCTAGGTTTCACCGCTACACGAAGCACCGGAGATTTCTATGCGCAAACAGTTTCCCTTTCATGAATTCGAGCCGCGCTGGCAACGCTACTGGCTCGAAAATCAAACCTTCCGCGCCGCAAACCCTGGAGAACCCGGCTCCGAAAAACCTAAATACTACGTCCTCGATATGTTCCCATACCCGAGCGGCGCAGGATTGCACGTCGGTCACTTAGAAGGCTACACAGCCACAGATATCATCGCGCGCTACAAGCGTATGCAAGGCTTCAACGTCCTACACCCCATGGGATGGGACGCATTTGGATTACCAGCAGAGCAACATGCCATCGCCACTGGCACACACCCACGCATCACGACGCAGCGCAACATCGCTAACTTCAAACGCCAAATCCAAGCCATGGGATTTTCTTACGATTGGTCACGAGAAATTGATACCACTGACCCACGCTACTATCGCTGGACGCAATGGATTTTTCTAAAGCTTTTTGAACGTGGCCTCGCTTACGTCAGTGAAGCCCCCGTGTGGTATTGTCCAGCTCTAGGCACTGTGCTGGCAAACGAAGAAGTGCTCTCCACCCCTGAAGGACCGCGCTCCGAGAGAGGCAATCATCCCGTAGAGCGCCGTCCACTCCGCCAATGGATGCTCCGTATCACAGCCTATGCTGAGCGTCTCCTGCAGGACTTAGACACCTTGGATTGGCCAGAGTCCTTGAAAGAAATGCAGCGAAACTGGATCGGCAAGTCAGAGGGCGCACTCGTTCGTTTCGATATCCAAAATCTTCCCGAGACCTACATCGAGGTCTTCACCACACGACCTGATACACTTTTTGGCGCCACCTACATGGTGCTTGCCCCAGAGCATCCTCTGATCTCAAAAATTGTCACAGAGGACCAGCGCGCAGCCGTCACAAATTACCAGAAACTCTGTTCACAAAAGTCAGATCTGGAACGCACGGACTTAAATAAAGAAAAGAGCGGAGTCTTCACCGGTGCCTACGCCATAAACCCGGTAAACCAAGAGCCAATTCCGATCTGGATCGCAGATTACGTTTTGATCAACTACGGCACTGGCGCGATCATGGCCGTGCCCGCTCATGATGAGCGAGATTTTGCCTTCGCGCAGAAATATGGCTTACCTATTCGAGAAGTTGTAAAACCTGACCTCTCCTCTAGTTCCTCTTCTGAAGAGCCACCGCAATGCTTCACCGGCGATGGCTTCGCTATCCACTCTGGCTTTCTCAATGGCTTGCCGACGAAAGAAGCTAAGCGAGTCATGATCGAATGGCTTGAACAACGAGCTGTCGGCAAACGTCAAGTCCAATACAAGCTACGCGATTGGCTTTTTTCACGGCAACGATACTGGGGTGAGCCGTTCCCGATCGTATGGAAAAACGGGGAACCGCATCCGTTGAGCGAGTCTGAGCTTCCTCTTGAACTGCCTGAACTAGAAGATTTCCGCCCCTCCTCGACCGGCCTAGCGCCGCTAAGCAAAGCTCAGGAATGGGTTCATCTGCCAGACGGTTCACTGCGTGAAACCAATACCATGCCCCAGTGGGCGGGCTCATGTTGGTATTACTTGCGATACTGCGACCCACAAAATGATAAAGCACTTATCTCTCCTGAGGCAGAAAAATACTGGCTCGGAGACCACGGGGTAGATCTCTACATAGGAGGTGCTGAACATGCCGTGCTTCATTTGCTCTATGCGCGGTTTTGGCACAAAGTGCTTTATGATATCGGTATCGTGTCAACACCTGAGCCGTTCCATAAGCTCGTTAATCAAGGACTCATCTTAGGTGAGGACAACCAAAAGATGTCTAAGTCCCTCGGCAATGTCGTCAATCCAGATGAAATCGTCGCTGAATACGGTGCAGACGCAGTGCGGCTTTTTGAAATGTTTATGGGACCGCTCGAACAAATGAAACCTTGGAGCACTAAGGGCGTCGAAGGAGTGTATCGTTTCCTGGGACGAGTGTGGCGACTTGTTATGCAAGAGAACGCCGATGGAGAATGGGAGCTGAATTCAAAACTCACTGATTCGCCGCCTACTGAGGCACTCCTTCGTTCCCTTCACTTCACAATTCAAAAGGTCACTGATGATATTGAAAAGCTTAGTTTCAATACCGCCATCGCGCAGCTGATGATTTTGGTGAACGATTTAACAAAAGCTGACCACCATCCTCGATCTGTGATTGAGCCACTCATCTTGCTTTTGTCTCCTTTTGCTCCGCACATAGCCGAAGAGTTGTGGCGGCAGCTCGGGCATGAGCATTCTCTTGCTTATGAGCCTTGGCCTAAGGCCGACCCAAGATATTTGAAACAGGATACGGTTGAAATTCCTGTTCAGATCAACGGCAAGGTGCGCGCTCGTATCGTCATAGCGCCTGATGCTACTGAGCAAGAGGCTGTAAAATCAGCTTACGCTCTAAAAGAGCTTGAGTCTTGGCTCCAAGGGAAGTCCTTAAAGAAAACCGTTTATGTGGGGGGGAAAATTTTAAATCTGATCGTGGGCTGAAACTGGCATCTAGACGCAATCAGGAGTTAGAAGGCTGTTTGTTTGGTGTTAGGCGGTTATGCGTTTGCGTGCCTGTGCGTTGTCGTCGCAAGACTGCGCGACTCAGCAGATGACAGGCCACAGGCGTAGTTAAAAAAATAAATAACATCGCTAGTGCAGCTTTGATAAAGGTCTGAGGGGTCGGCTGGCTGAGTGCAAATGCCAACAGAACAAGACTAATGCCGAGAGTGCTTGCCTTAGAAGCGGCATGCATTCTGGAAAAGAGGTCGGGGAAGCGAAGTATGCCGAGTGCAGCGATTACCATAAATATCACGCCAAGTGTCATCAATATGGAGACAAAAAGATCGCGCATGGCTTAGTGTTCCTTGTCTGTTGTTTTTTGTTTCTCGATGTAAGCTGCAAATGCAACCGTGCTAAAAAAAAGGATCATTGCGATAACTACGACGATATCAAGATACACCGCGTTTTGGTGATAGACTCCATAGAGACATAACATGCCTGCCACGATGATGCCTATGAGATCGAGAGCCACCACGCGATCCGCTAAAATCGGGCCTAGCGAAAGCCGGAGGACGGCAAGAATTAAACCTATTCCGAAAAGGGTCATTAAAAGAAAAAATAGTGTGGTAGGCATGAAACTAGGTAAAAAGCCGCGCTATGCGGCGTTCGAAGTTCTGCTTGAGATCTAATTTTAGTGCGACGGGGTCGTGAACATAAATGGAGTGGATCAGGAGTGTTTTTTTATCTTCGGATAAATCAACGGTGAGGGTGCCTGGCGTCATGGTGATGAGGTTTGCGAGGAGGAATATTGCTACGTCGTTTTGCAAATCAAGCGGGAGCTCGATGAAATCTGGGGCGATCTGTGGATGTGGCGAAAGCACATCTTTTGCAACGCGCAGATTCGAGAGGAGAAATTCTTGAAGATAGAAGAGGAGAAAATTGAGGCTTAGAAGAATTTTCATAAATCAAAGTCGGTCGTGAGAAGTAAGGATAGGTTTGGAGTAAGAGCGAGGGTGAATTAGCGATTCGGCGGCGCGTTCGCACATATTCCAAATGGAATGCGGAAGCAACGTGAAGGAGAGCATTGCAAGTGTCAGCAAGCTGATTGCGAGGCGATGGAAGATGGGGGTTTGTTTTTTCTCTGTGCTGGGGCCTTGAGTTGTGGGATTTTTCCAGAAGACCTCTGCCCAAATTTTCGTCATAGAGAAGAGGGTTAAGACTCCGACGAGCATTGCAGCCGTAGTCGTTAGATAGGCTTCAATGCTTAATCCAGCGCGGATCAGGGTAAATTTAGCAAAAAATCCGGAAAGGGGCGGCAACCCAGCTAGGGAGAAAGCTGAGAGTGCAAATAGGACAGAGATAAACGGCAGTTGAGCGTATATGCCGCCGAGAAGCTTAAGTTCAGCCGTGCCTTTTGTTTGCCGCACGGTGCCGCAAACAAGAAAAAGGTTTGTTTTCACAATCATGTTGTGAAGGGTGTAGAGGATGCCCGCAGTAAGTGCTGTAGGCGTGCCCCACGCGAGCGCTAAGGTCATATAGCCGACTTGGCTGACGATGTGCACAGAGAGTATTTTTCGCATTTCATAATGTGCTGCAGCGCCGAGAACACCGATCACCATCGTCGCTACAGAGATCCAAAGTAAGAGGTCGTCAAGCGCAAGCTCGTGCAAAGGAATAATCATGCCGAAGACTCGATAAAAAACATACACACCGACTTTGGTTAATAGGCCACCGAATAGGGCTCCAAGCGCATCGGGCAAGGTGGGATAACTTGCCGGGAGCCAGGAGAATAGAGGGAAAAGAGCCGTCTTGATCGAAAATGCCACAAAGAGAAAGAACGCGGGCGGAAGTAGAGAGTTGGAGGCAGGGAGTTGTCGTATTTTTTCAACGAGATCTGCCATATTTAACGTGCCTATTTGCGCATAGAGAAGACCGACTCCAATCAGGAAAAAAGCAGAGGAGAGAAAATTGAGAACGAGATATTTGAGAGCTGCCTCACGCTGTGAACGTTTGCTTCCTAGGGCACAAAGGGCGAAAGAAGCCATGAGCATGACTTCAAACCAGACGAAAAGATTGAATAGGTCACCCGTCAAAAATGCACCGTTCACACCAAAGATAAGGCCTTGGGTTAAAGCTGGAGCATACGGTGATCGTCTTTCATCGGGAGAGTCTCCAAGCCGATAAATTGCGATCACAAAAACGATGAGGTTGCTTACCGTCAGCATCGTTACCGATAAAGGATCTGCAACAAAGGTAATACCGAAAGGCGCTTTCCATGCGCCGAGTTGCATAAATTGTGCGCCATCGGAGAAGACCCTTGACGCGAGCAGGATGCACGTGAGCAACAGCGCACCGCTACCTAATAAGGAAATGAGGTCGACCAACTGTGGACGTTCTCTTAGTAGAATTTGTAAGACAAAGATCGTCAACGGAATCAGAAGGGGCAGAGCTATCAGTAGATCGGTCATGAGTCGCACTCCTTTATCTGATCGGCGTCGTCAGTGGTGAATTCTTTTTGTGTTCGGTAAACTAAGGCCATGGCAAACGCCACCACACCAAAGCCAATTACGATAGCAGTGAGAATCAGCGCTTGAGGAAGAGGATCGGCGTGAGGAGTGGGAGGTTGAGCCTCTCCTTCAGCAATGAGTGGTGCGGTCGCACGGATGAGTCCGGGGGAAACAAAAACGATCACGTTAGCCGTCTGGCTCAAAAGAATGAGGCCAAGTATGATTTTGAGCAGACTTCGTCGAAGAATGAGGTAAGTCGCAGCGGCGAAAAGGCCGCCGATGAGTATAGCGTAGTAAGTTTCCATCAGTTCTGAGCCTCCCAGAAATGAAAAACAAGATTTGTGCTGACTCCTAAGACAACGAGATAGACTCCAATGTCAAAAACCAGTGGAGTGCCGATTTTCAAATGACCAACAACAATAGTCGGGATGCTGAGGTCGAGCCAAAGCCCAGTAAAGTAAGGCTGTGATTGCGCCCAAGCCAGTGCGCCACTGAGGGCAGCTACAGCGAGTCCGAGCGTCATGTAAAGAATCGGATCTATGCGAAGCAAGGCTCGCGCTTTTTCCGGGGAATAAGCCATGGCATAGATCAGAAAAGCGCATCCGGCTAGAAGGCCGCCGATAAAGCCTCCACCAGGCTCGTTGTGCCCGCGAAGAAGAAGAATGATGGAGAGAAGGAGTTGTAAGGGCATGACCCAGCGAAGCGAGATGCGAAAGAGATCTGAGTTCATGAGGTAGTGGAAGTAGTTTTTTTGAGCAGCGCAACAACGCCAATCGCGGCGAGGACTAGGACCGTGATTTCACCCAAAGTGTCGAGTGCTCGAAAATCTACGATGATGACGTTTACTACGTTATGCCCTTTAGCAAGTAGGCTATTTTCTGAGAACCATTTGGAGATCGAAGGATACGTTTGCAGTTGGAGCGCTTGATTGACCGTAAAAGCGACGATGATGCCTACGGTCAATGCAGTGATTGCGTCGCGCATCTTTTGATATGTGCTAGATTTCTGAGTAAACGGGGAGACTTTGGAGAGCAAAATCAGAAGCAAAACGAGGGTCAATGTTTCAACTAAAACTTGCGTAATGGCCAGATCTGGAGCCCCGTAAAAGGCATATATCAAAGCTACGCCGTAACCGATAAATCCTAGGGCAATTACAACCATCAGTCGGGATTGCAGAACACAAGCTGCAAGAGCGGCCTGCAGCATGAGGGCGATAAGAATGAATTCGCCCCATGCTATCGAATGTGTCCCAGTCCATGGTAAGGTGAAGGTCTGTGCTGTGAAATTTGCCCATAATTGCCCCGCAAGTAAGATGGAGACGAACACCATCAAATAACGCCGAAGTAAGCCGTGTTGGATAATGGCGGTCAGGCTTTCTGCTACTCTAAGCATGTAGTGCAAAATCACTTCATAGAGATGGGCTGGAGTAATGTAGTGAAATAGCGAGCGAGGAAGATGCCAAGAACGAAGGCGGTGGCGCATTTTGTAAATTGTAAATCCGATGAGAAGGGTGAGCAGGCTAAGCCCAAGGGAAAGATTGAGGCCATGCCAAAGGGAAAGCTTTACTGTGTGTGGAATGCCTGAAAGATGCGTGACGGCTGAAGAGAGGGAATCGTCTATCCACTGTGGCCATAGCCCAAATATCAAACCTAAAACAGAAAGAATCAATGGCCCAAGCCATAATGAATAAGGCGCCTCATGGGGAATTTTAGGCGTGATGAGGTGCCGACTGATGAAAGGACGCAATCCGCAAATAAAGGCTACTGCAATCATACAACTAAATGTCAACACACCTGCAATCACTAACCAAAGAGCATAGGCGCCACTTTGAAGATTAGCTTCATAGATGATCTCCTTGCTGATGAACCCTTGAAAAGGAGGTATGCCAGCCATAGAAAAAGCTGCTAGAAAACTCGCTGTTGCTGTAATCGGCATTTTTCTCCCCAATCCACCGAGGTAGTGGACATTACGGGTGCCTGTCTCATGGTCGATTGTGCCGGCGACCATAAACAGAGCCCCTTTATACAAGGCATGAACAAGAAGAAAGAGCACGGCAGCTTTTAATGCAAGTGTGTTGCCCACCCCTAAAAGAAGAATTAGAGTCCCGAGTGTGCTAACCGTGGAATAGGCGAGCAGTTTTTTGAGATCGGTCTGCTTCAAGGCCGAGAAAGCACCAAGCAGCATTGTGAAACCACCAAATATCGTGAGACTATACTTCCATGCGAGAGAGCCTGAGAGGACAGGATAAAGCCGTGCTAGAAGAAATACTCCCGCTTTAACCATTGTAGCAGAATGAAGGTAGGCGCTGACGGGAGTCGGTGCAGCCATCGCTGATGGAAGCCAGAAATGAAAAGGAAACTGAGCTGATTTTGTAAAAGCAGCGACTAGAACTAAGGCTAATAGGTATGGGTAGTATGAATCTTGGGTAAGAGATGAGGGATAATTCAAAAGATCCGTGATTGTGACAACGCCCGTCCGCACCTCAATGATGATGATAGCCGCCAATAAAGCTAGACCGCCTAGACCCGTAATCAGAAGAGCTTGTAATGCAGCTTGCCGGGCTTCTTTTCTCTCATGATTAAATCCGATAAGGAGATAGGAGCTTAGACTCGTCATCTCCCAGAAAATGAATAAGAGATAGAGATTATCGGCGCAGACTACTCCAAGCATTGATCCCATGAAGAGAAGAATGAAGGCGTAGAAGCGATCTTCATGATGATGATTTTTGAGGTAGCCTCCACCGTATAAAACGATAAGCATGCCGATTCCACTGACGATAAGAAGCAGAAGATAGCTCAATCCATCCACGCGGAAACATAGGTTAAGACCCAAGGTTGGTGCCCATGGGTAACTTTCAATAAGGACCTGCCTCGCGCTAATTTGGGGAAGTAGACTGAGAAGATAAAAAAACAGTGTAGCGGGAATCAGAGCCAGAAGATGCCCTGTGCACTTTCTACAAACTCTGTAGACCCATGGAGACACAAAAGCACCACAGAAAATGAGCGCTATGAAAATCAGCATGATGATCTTACTTCGGCCATATATAGTAGAGGTAGACAGCGTATCCGCAGAGCAAAAGGCTACCTTTCCAGCGGTTGATTTCCTTGCCAGAAAGCACAATTGCTAAAAGCGCTATTGCAAAAACGAGCATAGTCGTGAGATCGAAAATTGTAATTTCCGATGCACGAAACGGGACTACCAAGCCGGCAATTCCCATGATTGCGAGGATGTTGAAGATGTTGGAACCCACAATGTTCCCAAGCGCAATGTCTGGCTCCTTTTTTAATGCAGCCACCACATTAGTTGCCATCTCAGGAAGACTCGTTCCGGCAGCCACGATTGTTAAACCAATCACTGCTTCTGATACACCAAAATAACGAGCAACAGAGGACGCTCCATTAATTAAAAAATGCGATCCCCCCACCAAAAGCGCCAATCCTCCTATGACGTAGCCGATGTCTAGCCATATGGTGCCTACTGGTTTTTCAAGGCCTTCTTCAAATTCTTTAACAATCTCTTTTTTGTCTTCTTCGCGTTTTGCCATTCGAATAACAACCACCGTGTAAATAACGATCCCTAAAAACAAAATCATAGCTTCCCATCGTGAAATGCCTCGATCTCCAAAAAGACCCAGAAAGAGTATAGTGACTCCAACAAGGATCGGCACATCGAAACGTAGAAGTTGCAACTGTATCCGCAGCGGATGGATCAAAGCAGTGATACTCAAAATAAAAGCGATGTTAAAAATATTCGACCCTACGACGTTACCCGCTGCGATGTTTTCATTCCCCTCTAAGGCTGCTTGCACGCTGACAAAGAGCTCCGGAGCACTTGTGCCAAAGGCTACTACTGTTAATCCAATCACCAGAGACGAGAGACCAAGGCGGAATGCCAAAGCACTACTTCCGCGTATCAATCCTTCCCCACCAAGATAAAGAAAAAAGAGCCCTAGAAATATGTAAAAGGTTGAGATAACGACATCGCTCATGAAGGCCGCAAGTTAGCAGCTTCATCCGCTAAGGCAATGATGAGTCGTTCACATATCCACTGGAGCAGGCCCTTGCAAAGTCTCAATAAACTTACGCATCGCAGGAGATAAGACTCGACCTGAAAGATAAATTATACCCAGCGGTCGATAATAGGGCTTACCTTTGAATTCAATGATGTGCAACGTGCCGTTTTTAGCCTCTTGTTCAACTGTCGCGCGCGGCACAATAGCAATGCCTGCATCTATCTCAACGGCGCGCTTGACCGTCTCGATGTTATCAAATTCCATTACGGTCTGGATTTCAATGTTCTCGGCCCGTAGGATCTTGTCCACGGCACGACGTGTCGGGATGTCGGGTTCAAAGCCAATAAGTTTATAGGGTCTCAAGGCACTTAATGTAATCTCTTGATGTTTTGAAAGAGGATGCTGGGGAGCACAAATGACGACCAGACGATCTTCTCTAAACGGCTCAATTTTGAGAGATTTTCTGCCTGTCGGATAAGCGACAAGGCCGATATCGCTGGCTCCCTCTAATACATCATCATACACTTGATTGGAACGCCGATATTCGACATGCACCTTTACTTGAGGATACTCGCGCAAGAATTTTTTCAAATATGGCGGCAGTTCGTGAAGCCCGATACTGTAAACGGTAGCCACACGAAGCGAACCTGACACGACTTTACGAAGCTCTGACAGGACATTACAAAAATCTGTATATTCCTTGATAATTCTACGCGCAGCTTGGTAGAAAAGCTCACCCTCACGAGTCAATGCAAATCGTTTGCTCGACCGTTCGAGCAGAGGCACTTGGAAACGCGCTTCTAGAGCGCGCAACTGCTGGCTCACGGCTGACTGCGTAATCGAATTATGCGCGGCAGCCTTACTGAAGCTTTTTGTATCAACCAGGTCTCGAAAAATTTTGCAGGCTTCAATTTGCATAGCTTCGGACAGGACCCTCTACTCAAAAAAAATGAACATTAGATTAGCTAATGCAAGGATTATTTATTTTTAACTTAAATTATAATCCAGAACTTCATTACGAAGATTGCCATTCATGGCGGCTTACTTATATTCCGTGCAAATGGCTCAAGCTAGCGCTCCCACTGCCGCAAATCTCACGACGAGCAATAGTATGCCTCATGAAGAGATCGTTCGCCGCACACAGCAGGAATATGCACTTGAAATGTGGGGAGCAGGCTATTTCCACGTAAACGCAGAGGGACACATTGTAGTCAGCCCTCTCGGACCAGGAAGCCGTGAGCTGGACCTGTATAAGATCGTTAACGAAGCGCTGGATTTAGGATTATCGCTGCCGATGTTAGTTCGTTTTCAAGACATACTGAGACACCGAGTTCAACAAATCAACGAGGCCTTTCGGCTAGCGATACAAGAACTAAATTACGCTGGGCAGTATCGCGGCGTATTTCCAATTAAAGTCAACCAACTTCGGGAAGTGGTCGAGGAAGTTATCAGCGCAGGCGCCGAATATCATTTTGGCTTAGAAGTCGGAAGTAAGCCTGAGCTTTTTGCTGCCCTGGCCTTACATCGTGATCCAGAAAGCCTTTTAATATGCAACGGCTATAAAGATGAAGCTTTCATCCGCATGGCTCTCCTTGGCCGTAAATTGGGCAAGAAAGTGATTCTTGTAGTTGAGAAACTAGAAGAGCTATTGACGATAATCCCCTTGAGCGAAGCGATGCAGGTCAATCCGATGATTGGAATCCGAGTCCGTCTTACAACTCGAGGCGCCGGTAAATGGGCTTTAAGCGGCGGAGAAGATGCTAAGTTCGGACTTTCAACTGCTGACGTTCTAGAGGCCTGCCGACTATTGGAAAATCACGGCATGAGAGACAATTTTCGATTACTGCATTTTCATATTGGCTCACAGGTGCCCGACATTTCAATCCTACGCAAAGCAGTCCGAGAAGGCGCTCGTTATTACGCGAAAATCCGAAAGTTAGGTTTCGATAAATTAAATTACCTCGACGTCGGAGGAGGATTAGGCATCGATTACGATGGTTCGCGTTCGATGACTGAGAATAGCACGAACTACACCTTGCAGGAATATGCGCGGTCGGTCGTGAGCCACATCAGAGACATTTGCGCTGAGGAGGGCGTTAGCGTTCCCGACATCGTGAGTGAGAGCGGTCGCGCAGCAGTCGCTCATCACTCAGTTTTGATTTTAGATGTATTTGGATTTATCGAAAAAACCAGGACCCGCACAAGCGACATTATTCAAATTGATGAGATTCAGAGAGGGCAGAATTCTTCAACAGTGGAAAAATACGTTCGCGAGTTGCGCTCTATGCTTTCGACATTGAATAAAAAGAATCGTCGCGAATATTTTCATAATGCAAATGAGATCAAGGAGGACGTAGAGTCGCGGTTTAATGTTGGCATTATTGATCTCCACGAGAAGGCAGCCATCGAGACTCTCTATTGGTTGTTAGCCGAAGCAATTGTCCGCTCCTACGATCAAGCAAAAACCGTGCCAGATGAAGTGAAGGCACTCCGCGCCTCCCTAGCAGCACAGTTTCTATGCAATTTTTCTATTTTTCAATCATTGATCGATCATTGGGGGCTTGGCCAACTCTTCCCCATAGTCCCTATTCATCGTCTTTCTGAGCCGACAAGCTATCGAGGCACATTAGTGGACATCACCTGCGACTCGGATGGGAGAATTTCTCGATTTGTCTCTGGCGAAGATAAAGTTAATCCTACACTCGCTCTTCATCATCCACAGGGCAAACCTTACTACCTTGGTATCTTTCTCATGGGTGCATATCAGGACATAATGGGTGATATGCATAACCTCTTCGGGCGTGTGAATGAAGCTCACATTTTCCTAGATGAAGACGAGCCGGAGGGCTACTACATCGAGGAAACCATCCCCGCTGCCACCATTGCGAAAGTCTTAGAAGATGTGCAATACGATAGCAGTTTTTTGGTTCGTGAAATGAAAGAGCAAATTGACAAGCTGATTAAAGAAGACCATCTACGCCCGAATGAAGGTATGAAGCTTTTAGAAGCCTACGAGAAAGGCCTTCAAGACAACACATATCTACGTTTTCACTGTGATTCTTCGACTTTTAACTCTGATAAAATTTAGTCACTCTCTTTTTGCTCTTCCTTTCGCTTTATCATCAATGCTCTTGGCAAGTGGCGGATGGCCTAGGGGCTGGGTCGGCCTGTGGATTGTGCTGTGCATGATTTTTGCGCGCACTGCGGCCATGGCTTTCAACCGTTGGGCCGATTGGCATCTAGATCAAGCCAATCCCCGAACAGCTAATCGAGCAAAGCTTGCTACGCGAAGACAACTTGCAGTCCTCTTCAGCGTCAGTGTCGTTCTTTTTATCGCTTGTGCTGCGGCAATTAACCTACTTTGCTTTGTGCTAAGTCCACTGGCTGTGATGATTTTTTGTGTCTACTCGTTGATGAAACGTTTTTCATCTGCGAGTCATCTCGTTCTTGGTTTAGCATTGTCTTGCGCGCCGATCGGCGCGTGGATTGCAGTCGAAGGGCATGCGTGGGATCCGCTTCCATGGCTGATCGGAGCAACAGTGATCTTCTGGGTTGCTGGTTTTGATATTATCTACGCCACCCAGGATATCGAGAGTGATCGAGCTTTGAAACTGCATTCCATACCGGCACGGTTCGGCTGGCAGAGGAGTCTATGGATTGCGCGAGTTTTGCATCTAATGGCATGGCTGATTGGGTTACTGGTCGGGTTGAACGGCGATTTTCATGAAGCATATTATGGGATATGGACTGCAGTAGGGATAGTGCTCATCGCTCAGCATTATTGGGCACAAAACAGAACGCCAGCATCTATCCAACGCGCTTTTTTCTACTGCAACATCATCATCAGCCACCTGTTTCTCGCGGCGACAATCCTTGAAGTATGGATTCTCTCTTGAAGCAAATCGGCCTTCATGAAATCTACTGGAAAGTCCTTGAAGGATCTCGGCTTAGTGAGGAAGACGCATTGAAACTCTATCGTTGTCCCAACCTTCCTGCGCTGAGCTATCTCGCTACGATAGCACGCCGCCGTCTGAATGGTGACTCAGCGACTTATGTGCTGAATCGCTACATCAACTATTCGAATGTATGCATTTTGTCCTGCCAGTTTTGTGCATTTGCACGGAAGAAAAATGCTCCAGGAGCTTTCACTTTTGAAATTGAGGAAATTATTCAACAAGCTCGCGAGGCTTATGAACACGGGGTCCGCGAAGTGCACATTGTCGGAGGATTACACCCAAACTTGCCTTGGGATTACTATACGAAGATGATTCGCGGGATAAAAGCCAGTTGTCCAGAGATGTGGATCAAGGCCTTTACAGCGATCGAAATCCGACATCTTGCAGATCGCATTGCTCGAAAACCGGTGAGCGAAGTCCTGAGCGAATTAAAAGATTGTGGCTTAGGTTCATTAACAGGAGGTGGAGCAGAAATTTTTGATGCAACAGTGCGTGATCAGATTTGTAGAGGAAAAGAGAGTGCAGAGGAGTGGCTGGAGGTGCATCGGCTTTGGCATCAAATGGGAGGCCGAAGCACATGCACAATGCTATACGGGCATGTGGAGACCCTGCAGCATCGTGTTGATCATTTACGGCGGCTGCGTGACTTGCAAGACGAGACAGGAGGCTTTACGGCATTCATACCTTTTGCGTTTGAATCCGAAAATAACGCTCTTTCACACATCAAACGATGCACTGCAGTCGAAGATTTGCGGAATATTGCCGTGGCTCGCCTATATCTCGACAATATCCGCCACATCACAGCTTACTGGATCAGCTTAGGATTGCCGTTGGCACAGATCGCTCTCTATTATGGCGCAGATGATTTGCATGGCACGATAACGGTCGAGCGGATCTTTCACATGGCCGGTGCTAGGACGCCACAGGAGCAGACCGCGGAAGAGTTGCGCCAAGCAATTCTGGAAGCTGGTTTTAGGCCTGTGCGGAGGGATACGTGGTATCAACCCGTCGAAGTCGAAGTGCCGGGTTGAGAAACTGAAAGGCGTTTTCGAATTTCCATCTCGAGCTTGGGGTAGTCAGATTCTTGAGGGATCACCTCAGGGATGAGCCACGTCTCACCACTTGCTACATGCTCATAGAGTAGCCAGGAGCCTTTTTCATCCTGCTGTCGAGAGAGAAATTTCAGCTTTCGTTTTCTTTCCAACATTAAAGCCAGAAGTGTGCAAAGTGGGTAATCGTTGGGGTCTTTGGATAATAACAACGAACGCGCAAGGGCCTCAGGGTCTCCATTTGTCGATGAAGGAGCAGGTTTAGGCTCTTGGGGTAGTTTGTAGCGAGATTGCCATTGGCATAGGATTTCGAGGTTAGACGGGCGTTGAGACCATGCCTGCGCGGAATAATCGAGCCGATGCCAATTCTCTTTTGCTGATGCTCGGGCGAGAATTGAGTAAACTATTTCTCCTTCCTGAAAAGGATTATGGGTCAGTGCACAACGACGAGAGCGGGGTTGGATTTGCCAATCTATGAAAGGAGACAGTGCTGACATTGCAAAACGATTAGCACGATTAAGGGCAGTGCAGAGATAAAACTATCGGTTGTATTGTCAACGAAATTTAACAAAATTGCTTGTATGAGTGATTTTTGCTTGATTTTCTGCAGTGTAGTGTAATAATTCGAGTGATTTTTATGTCCGCCCAGAAGTTATCTTCCACTGAAGTTGAGCAACCCGGTGACGTCGATTTCGCATCTGAGGAGTCATCAAAAATACCAAAGAAAACGCTGGACTCGGTGTGGCTTTTGATTGATGGCGTGCGGGTATATGAGTTGAAACCGTTTACATCGGCTCGGATAGGGCGATTGGAAGTCAACGATATCGTTTTCGATGATCACCGCGTGAGCCGCGAGCATGCAGTGCTCAAGCACAGTGGTAATGAGGTGATCCTAGTGGATTTAGCGAGCACGCACGGCACTTACATTGATGGCCAACGGGTGCATCATCAGGTGCTGAATTTTGGGGAGATGTTTTGCATTGTGTCGCATGAACTTCAGCTTTGTCGGGAGCGGCCGACGTTCTCTAATTTTCGTACGACAATTCGCATCTTGAATCCGAGTTCGCACTATGCCACACACCGGCGGTTGCGTTTTTCGGGTGTGTTGGCGGATTTGCCGCTGTTTCGGATTATACAATTTATCCATGATGAAAAACTCAGTGGTGTGATGTTGCTCCAGCCGGAAAATAAGATCGGACCGGTGCTTTATTTCATGGCTGGGGAATTGATTCATGTAGAGAATATGGGGCTTTTGTCGGCCCTGATTACGATGCCGCGTCATGAGCCGGGGTTGCCTTATTTTTTCTATCACGAGACCGACTTTCCCAAGCGCACGATCCATGTATCCACACCAACCTTTTTGATGCAATATTGTCGCAATGAGGAGCTAAGGCTCACGGCACGAGGTCGGCTTTCAAAGTTTGGAACCGGTTACAGCGGTGTCTGCGTGCGTTGAGGTATGCTCAACGAGACGTGGTTCACTTTCGCATGTGCCGTCTTGGGAGTCAGTGTAGGGATACTTGGCACACTTTTGCCGATGATTCCTGGGTTGGGGTTGATTTTCTTTGTGATCGCTGCTGTGAAGCTGCTCCAGCCTGACAGGATTGAGAACATTCTAGTTGTGGCGGCGGCGGTCGCGTGGATAGGATTATGGGTCGCTGAATTTTTTGCTGGGATGCTTGGAGCTAAGCTTTTCGGGGGCACGCGGTGGGGAATGCTGGGCGCGTTGGTAGGAGGGATTATCGGGGTTTTCTTCTTTCCTATTGGAATTATCTTTGGACCGATGATCGGTGCTATCGGGGGTGAACTTTTGGCAGGAAGAAATTCCTTGCCTGAATCCTTTAAAGTTGGCATCGGCGCTGGAGGATCGTTTTTAATCCTCACGGCAATCAAGCTAGCTGCTGCTGTAACGCTCGGGCTTATTTTTATTGCTGATTACTGGGCGGGATCGTGATTTTGAAGGGGAGATGAGTCACGATTTCCTGAGCAATCGCTTCGATGGTTTTTCCTTCGATGTTGAGAGTGTAGTGGGCAAGACGATAGATCGGATCACGTTTAGAAAGCAGATCAGCGAGAATTTTTTGGGGGTCTGGTTTTTGTAGAAGTGGACGATTTTCTGAGAAACGCACTCGTTCCCAGAGCACCTGTGGAGAGGCTTGTAAGTATATGCAGTAGGCGTGGGTGAGTAAAATTTCACGCGGCCGTTCTTGAATGAATAGGCCGCCTCCAGTTGATACGACACTGAGTTCTGAACCTGGCAGTCGCTCAATTACCTCAAGCTCGTGTCTGCGGAAAAAGGCCTCCCCCATGGTATCGAAGATCTCAGCGATAGATTGCCCAGTCTCTCTCTCTATGATGTGATCGATGTCGTGATACGGCCAGTGGATTAATTTGGCTAGGTAACGTCCTACAGTTGTCTTTCCAGAACCCATCATGCCTACCAGAGCGATATGGCGAGGGGTATCAGGAGTAGGGTTATTCACTAAAGTGAAAGTTTGAGCTAGCGCAGTGTTTCGGCTAACTGCCGAGCTGCTTCTTCTCGTAAGCGACGATGATCATCTTCGGTGAGGGTGATAGAGACGACTTTGGCGGTGGTCTGAACGACTAGGCGCGCGATCTCTGCTTTTAGCTCAGTCATCATTTTTTGCCGGTCGAGCTCAATGGCTTCTTTGGCTTTTTGAATGAGGATCTCTGCAGATCGTATGGCCTCTTGGATTTTGCGTTGAGACTGAGCTTCAGCTGTCTTCATAGCTTCGGCGATGAGGGCGTTGGCTTGTTCGTTCGCTCGGGAAAGGATGTCTTTACGCTGCTGCTCGGCTTGAGCTAATTCTTGCTGAATCCGTTCGGCATTGCGAACGGATTCAGCAATTTTTTGTTGGCGCTCATCGAGAAGTCGAATGATTTTGCGGAATGCAAAATGCCAAAGGATTAGCAGCACTAGCCCAAAATTCACCGCTTGGGCTATGAGTTTAGGCCAGTTAACCTCTAACCTCTGGAGAATCTCTGCGATGGCGTCCATAATGGGGAGGCTTGGAGTAAGGAGGGTTATTTGCTTAATAGGAAGAAGGCCAGAATGGCTAGGCCTTCTACAAAGGCCATTCCGAGGAGTCCGACGATAAAGATATTGCCGAACGCTCCTGGATTGCGACCAATGGATTCTGCAGCTTTAGCCGCCACCATTGCAACTCCGAAAGCGGCTCCAAGCCCGACCATTCCCGCAGCAATTTGGTTACCGTTGATACTGATTTGGCTGATTGCTTCAGCGATTAATGTTGGGTTCATATTTTGGTAGTTTGGGTTGTTTTGTCTCGCTCTCGCGCTCTTTGGCACGATCCAGCGAGGCAAAGGGATTTCTCTACATCCTATGCATGAGCCTCTTGGTGATGAGAATCGCTATGCGAGCATAGAGTGCCTACAAACGCAATGCAAAGCATTGTGAATACTACCGCTTGCACGATAGCGACAATAATTTCTAAAAAGTAAAACGGGAGAGCTATCAGGCCCCCTCCTATTCCAAGCATGACCGTGAGCACGCTTTCCCCGCCGTAAATGTTTCCGTAGAGACGCATGGAGAGTGCAACAGGGCGAATGATTAACGAAACCACTTCTATCAGTCCCACTCCGAAAAAGATTAAAGACATGAAGAGATACATCAGGCCTTTTGTGGGGGCCTTTACGCCAAAGATGTGTTGAAAAAGTCCCAGGACCCCGTTGTATTTTAGAGCCCACCACAAACTCATGAAGAAGAATATAGCAGAGAGCGCGATAGTCATGTTTGCATCCGCGGTAGGTGGGCGAAATATAGGCTGGTGATTGTATTTTATGCTTCCGACTCCGGGCAACAGTCCCATCAGGTTAGACATAAGGATAAATATAAAGTAGCTTGCTATGAGTGGATAGACCCATCGGACAACTTTGGGCTCGAGCATTGAATTCATCAAGTTGCGAAGCCCGTCTATGACTAGCTCGAGTAGATTTTGCCAACGATTGGTGGGAATTTCAGATAAGTTTCGGGTGCCAAGACGAATCACGAAAATGATGACTGCTGCGACGACCCACGTGTAAAGCATGGAATTGGTGATGGGGATAGGACCGATTTCAAAAAGCGTGGGTGCACCGGGAGAGAGAACAGGTCCTTTGTCTGGTGCTGAAGCTAGAAGAAACATAAGCAGGCTGTATAGAGGAGGCGATACAGCCGGTCAATCATTTCCATCTGAGATTTTTTAGCGAGGAATGAGCAGAGTTTAGTAGGACTCTGCATGGCGTGTATTTTTATTGCGTTCCTCTATGAATTGTTGATTGAGCTTACGATACTTGGCTAGCAACTCGTCATAATCTTTCTTGAGGAACCGAAGCTCTTGCTCGAGTTGGCGAATTTGTTGATCTTTAGGATTGTGAATCGGAAGACCCGTCATTGCATCATCGCTGGCAACAGGCCGGGCATGAACAGGTTCTTCGTTAGATACCCTCTCCGATTGATAGTGCATCGTAGGCTGATGGCTTTTTGAATATGTATCTGGAAGAGGTATGGATTTATCAAAAAGCTCAGCCACCGTTTTTACCGTATGGGTCTTCAAATTCTTAACAATCGTCTCGTCTTTGATCAGTCCCTCACGATAGAATTCCTCGATGGCTCCTATTGTGGTTGGACCGTAAAAGTGTGGAGGATCTATTTGAACTTCCCAATCCATTTCAAGAAATGCATACTCATGTGCTGGCTTCCAGTTGTCGTCGTTTTGATCAACATAGTCTTCAGGAGCAATCTGGGAATTTTGTGCCCAATTCCGTATTTCCTCTTTGCTAACTGGACCATAGATCGGGCCGTCACTGCCTTTACGCAAACGCCATACGTCTTGATTACGCGCGGTGTCAGTGATTCCTTCGAGTGGTAGTGTTGGTTCCTTCATTATTGGATATCCTCCTTGTTATTAATAAAAGTTTAGCGTTTGGATGGTGCCTTGGGAATGTAGATTTTTTGACCTGCTACGAGGGTATCTGTTTTTTTAAGGTTATTTTCCTCGAGAACTTCTTCAAGCGTTGCATCGGTAGCCCCTTGCTGACGATAGGCCTGGACAATGCTAAATAGGGTCTGTCCTTTTTTGACTTCATGAACGTAATATTCACGGCCAGATTGTCTTTGTGAGTCGGCGTGATGATAATCTTCAGGGAGAGATTCTTCGTCCGTGGAAACTGCTCGGGTTGTGTGTTTTGAACTTTTTTGGGAAGGTTTATTCTTTTTTTGTGCTTCGACAGAAAGCCGGCTTACTTCATTTACAAGGACTTCCCGTTGAGCATTGAGAGATTTTTCCGACCGTTCTAAATCGGCTCGGAGCTTCTGGATTAATGCTTGTTGTTCGTTGAGATCGGAGCGAAGACGGCGATTTTCTTCCTTCAGTTGTTGTATTTCCTTGTAAAGAGACTCGAGTTGGATTCGTTGGGATTCGTCGCTGAGCTTTACGTTTTCAATCTCATCTATTGCTTTGAGTAGACGCAGACGTGCAGCTTCAATTTCTTCGCTGGCAGCCGGATCGGATGCCGACTGAGCAAATGATAACGTCTGCCAGGCAATGAAATTTGTAATGAATGAACATACCACAACGCGGGTCAAATGTGTCCGTAAGATGCTGAGAATGCCACTCATGACAAGAGTTTATTCTTTGATTGTAAAATTGACAAGTGCAACAGCGGCATCATTCACTTCATGGCCGCGGCGCATCACCAATTTCAATACCCAAGTTTTGTGCAACACGAATTGCGTCCGGTGGCAATGGATTGGGGCGGCCTAATATGCTTTTCAAATCTTGAAGGATTATGGTGTTTCCAAGCAGGGCAGTCATTTTTCCACTTTCTCCTTTTATGAGTGCTTGAACAGCCATTTCTCCCATACGACTTGCTAGGAGACGGTCGAAGTGTGTCGGGCTACCTCCTCGTTGGACGTGGCCGAGCACAGTAAGGCGAAGTTCCTGTCGCACAGTTTTGCCAATAGCAAGCGCTTCCTCTTTGAGCCTTCGCATAAACTCTGCTCCACTCATGACTCCCTCTGCGACGATGATGACACTGTTGTTGTGTTTACTGGCAAAACGTTTTTCCAAAGTATCAATTATCCGAGGAAAGTTGTATGGGAATTCGGGAATAACAGCAACTTGCGAACCAGTAGAAATCGTAGTCATCAGAGCCAGATAACCGCATTGTCTTCCCATCACTTCAACCACAAAACATCGTCTGTGTGATGAGGCTGTAGCTTTGATCATATCCACAAGGGAAATAATCGTGTTTAAGGCTGTATCCACTCCGATGCCTGCATCTGTGCCATAAATGTCGTTATCAATTGTGCCGGGGATTCCTATCGTCGGGAAACCTAGGTTGTGTAGTGCTAAAGCTCCATGGAGAGAGCCATCACCGCCGATGACGACAAGTCCATCTATTTTGCGACGCCGAAGAATTTCGACAGCCTCGCGTTGTTTATCTTCGCTAAGAAACGCTGCACATCTAGCTGTTTGAAGAAATGTCCCACCTTCACGGTTTTTCCCGCTTACCACCAGGGCGTCCAAAGGGATAAACTCATCGTCGAGTAAGCCTTGGTAGCCGTTCTTAATGCCCCACACTCTAAGCCCGATATGCAAAGCAGCTCTTGTGATAGAGCGTATAGCCGGGTTCATGCCTGGAGAATCGCCCCCTGATGTTAGAACTGCTAGGCTTCGCATGGCTCTCTTGGCGGTTGTCAGGGCTTATCAGAAACAGAGAGCGATCAGGCCTTTATTTTCTTCAAAATGGGAAGCCCTGTGCGTGTGTTTTCAGAAACTTGATAACCTTCTGGAAGATGATCAATCGCACCCTCTTGTATTTGAGGGCTGAAGAAAAATAGCGTAACTTCATGTCCGCCACGCAGTTTTTGTTTACGTGAGTGGAGATAAAAGGTTTTTCCGTTTTTACTACTGACTACACTGTATGGCATACTACGAATATCACCGTTTTACTAAATCAGGCCTGCTTTCTTCAGAGTCGCGTAGGCTCCTTTACGTGTGATGGTTTTGAGAGCACGTGTTGATAAACGCAAGGATACAGTTTTGCCTATTTCTGGTATGTAGATCCTTTTTCTTTTAAGATTAGGCAAAAAAACTCTCGGGGTGTTGGCAGTAACATGCGTGCCGATGCCACCTTTCTTTTTCGCCTTACCGCTGCGGCAGATAATGTGGCCTTTGCGTGGGGACTTTCCAGTTACTTCACATCGTCTAGACATAACAATCAATACGTTGAATATTTATTTAAGCAATAGAAGAGTGCGCGCGCGCTTTATCTCGCGAGTTAGTTTACGATGAAGTCTAAGCGGCATACCTGTGACCCGCCTTGGCAAAATACGCCCATTCTCAGTCGTAAATTTCTTCAGAAGTTCTGTGTTTAGGATATCGATCGCCTCGGCATTTATATCAATACGCCGTTTTCGAGCCACACGTCGAGGTTTGGGAGCTTTCCTCAGATTTTTCTTGTTCTTGTTTACACTCATATCATTAAGTCCATATCATTAATTCCTTATTAACTTAAGAAAACTTCATATGACAAGAAGTTTTTCATTCCCTGCGATTTTCTTCCTCTTCAGTCAACGACTCACTTTCCTGATCAACTAGGTCAGGAGATTCCATAAATACAGTTGTATTAGAGTCCCATCGGCGCCGACCCTTGTTTTCTTTCTCAATAATTGATTGACACTCCACCGTAAACCGCGCGTAAGGTATGGCTTCAAGCCTTGCCTTAGGGATTTCCTTACCGCACATCTCACAAATTCCGTAAGTTCCATAATAAATCCTCTTAATAGCCTCCTCTATCTCATAGAGAGCATCCTGTTCCTGTGATAAAAGCGAAAGGGCAAAATCCCGATCATAGGAATCACTCCCCGCGTCCGCCTGATGCATTCCAAATGCAGATGCCTCGCTTCCCTCAGCTCGTTGCCTAGTAATCTGCTCTTGATTCTGCATTTGGTCTAGTATGTGGTCTCGTAATTCTTCTAGTCTTTGTAGTTGTTTACGATGAAAGGGGGAGAGTTCTTCAAATTTTTTAGGTTGATTCGTCGGTTTAAGTATCAGAGTTTTTGACTCGACGATTGAAGTTACCTCCTTGGGTTTTGGGCTTTTGATCGGCTTCAGTTCCTGAGATAATGATTTAGGGATGGGCAATGACTTTTTAGATGCAGAAGGAGACAACTCTTGCGTCTGTGCCTGAAGTGAAGACTTCCTAGTTGATCTAGTGTTTTTTTTAACTTGATCCTTAGAGGAACTTTTCGTCTCCTTAGCCTTCGTTGTCTGCTTCCGCTTTTCTGCCGACTTTACGGTCGTTGTTTTACGAGCACCCCTTGACCGTTGAGCTTCCAAAGTGCTCGAGCTAGCCGAGGAATTAGTCTTATTGCCAACTCCACTTTTCCTTTTGAGTTGAGCGCCTTTCTTTTCTTGTTGAGCAATCTTATCTGAAATGCTTTGTTGGGCCGCCCGAGAACGCTTAGTTTCCGTTGAACTTTTTACAACAGACGAGCTTTTTTTCTTTTTTGGCATGGTCGAAAAGCTTGGGAGCGATATGTTTTTTTACAAGAAATTTTTTCGACAATCCTCAGATTCAAAATCATGAAGTGGACAACCTCATCCCTCACACTCCACACCTCCAACGGCCCCTTTATCATGGGCATCATCAACATCACTCCCGACTCCTTTTCTGACGGAGGCCGAAATTGGAACGAAAAACATGCCCTCCGTTCCATAAAAGCCATGATCGCAGCAAAGGTTGATATCATAGACATCGGCGGGCAATCCACGCGCCCCGGAGCTACCCTAATCACCGCCAAAGAAGAATGGCGGCGCATCCATCATATCCTTTGCAAAACTGTAGACCTAGCCAAAGGCAAATGCCTTATTTCAGTTGATACATTCTACGGGGATGTTGCCGCAAAAGCGCTGGAATGCGGTGCCGACATCATCAACGACGTCAGTGGCGGCAACTGGTGCCAAGACAACACATGGCCTGTGATCGCCAGCCACCCCTCCTGCGGTTACGTCCTTACCCACTCAAAAGGCACTCCACAGACCATGCAAATCAACCCCACCTACCAAGACGTCGTCCAAGAAGTCGTCCAAGACCTCCACAAAAAACTTTCCCATCTTACCTCCCTAGGCATACACCCTAATCGCGTCGCGATAGACCCAGGAATCGGCTTCGGAAAAACCACCGAGCATAACCTCACCCTACTCAACTCACTTCAGCATCTCAAGACTCTCAAAAGACCCATACTCATAGGTCTCTCAAGAAAACGTTTCTTGCGCGAAATTCTGGGCATCCCCCTCCAATCACGCAAAACCAAACACCTCTCTCAACTCGATCAGGCTACCCAAATCTTGAACGCCCTCCTCACCTTAAAAAAAGCCGCCCATATCTGGCGCGTTCATAACACAGACCAAGCTCAGATCGCTGCCCAGATTTGTCGCACCCTCTCTGGTTCCACTAAAATCAATTTGTTCGATAAAAAAACTTGAGCACAAAAGCCACTCACACTAAGAAAACAAGGCTTCCGCCTAACTTACATCCCTATGAAACGCACATACCAACCCTCTCTCAAACGCCGCAAACGCCAACATGGCTTCCTCTCTCGCCTCAAAACCGCCAAAGGCCGCGACATCATCGCCCGCCGCCGCCGGGCCGGCCGTAAACGTCTCGCCGCAAAAAATACCTCTCGCCGCTTTGCCAAACACCGACTCACCTAATCCCACACCCACCCCATTTCCACCTCTCCGATTGCCGCGAAGCTGCATCTTACGCCATCGCGCCCATCTCCAAACAGCCCTCGCACAAGGCCACCGCATCTATCATCCTCACTTCACCCTCATACTACTTCCCCACCCCTCCCCTCGTCACAAAACACAAGTCGCCTTCCTGATCACCAAAAAAAACACCACAGCAGTCCTCCGCAACCGACTTCGACGCATGTTCCGCGAAGCCTGGCGTCAAATCCCACGACACCACCCCAAAAACTCCATAACCCTCTGGATCATTAAACCCACAGCTTCATCCCTCTCCCTAGGCCAGATCAAAGAACTCATGACTTCTTTTCTCCAGCCCACATAAAGATAAAATACCCCCAACTAACTCACCACCCATGCATAATCGTAATTTATTGAACAACCTCTTCACCCTTTACCGAAGCCTTGCTCACCCCATCAAGACTCTTCTCGGATTCTCCAACACGTGCCGCTATCTTCCAACTTGCTCCCACTACGCAGAAGAAGCCCTGATACAACACGGCCTCATCAAAGGCACATACCTCACACTCCGCCGACTCCTCCGCTGCCACCCCTGGGGCGGCTACGGATATGACCCCGTCCCACCCCCAAAACAAACCCACCACAAATCCAACCCACAACGCCGACTCATCCCACGAAAACAACTCAACTCATCCCCCCACCCCACACTCAACACCAATCCCACAACGAAACTTGCCTCCACCCCAAACCTCGGCATCATCTCAGCCCAAAACAAAATCGAAAACAAAGTCCCAAATTAACCGCTTCCCTCACCTATGGACCGTACCAGTTGGATAGGCCTCCTTATCTCAATTATCCTTCTCATCGCATGGAATTTCTACATCGCCCAAAAATACCCCGTCACCCCCCCAACCAAGACACCCCCTCCACAACCCCCTCCTTCCAGCCAAGACCCGACCGCCACATCACCCCTTCAAGAAAAGACACCTCCAATTCTCACAGCTGCCTCGAGCGCCTCCCCCCCCCCACCCAACCTTCCCCCAGCAGAACTCCTCACCATCGAAAACGACTACCTACACCTCCAAATCACCACCCACGGCGGCGGCATACACAAAGCCACCCTCAAAAAACACAAAACCTCCACCCAGGAAAACATCACCTTCACCGCCACACAAGGCACCGCCATACTCTCCACCCAATATAACAACGACACGCCCCAGACCCCCACGCTCTTCACCCTCACAAAGCCCGCCGACGCTCCTACCCCCACCATCCAAGCACATGCCGAAATCCTCCCCGGCCTACTCCTCCGTCGCACCTTCACCCTCACACACGACTACGCCCTACAAGTAGTTCAGACCCTTGAAAACACCACCTCCTCACCCATCACCATTCCCGCATCCAAATGGCACCTCGGCCATGCCGCCCCCACATGCATCCACGACCGCCCAGAATTCATCGGTGCAGGATGGCTAGACCCCCAAGCTCACTATCACAAAACCATGGCTCACAGCTTCGACGGCTTCAACTTCCTCGGCATCCCACTCTCCCCTCCAAAAGCTTGGACCGACACCGGCTCCACTCCCCCTCTCTGGGTAACCCTCAAAAACCAATACTTCGTAACAGTAGCCCTCCCGCTCGACCACCCCCACCTCACCCGCACTGAATTTCGACCACTCGTCCTTCCCCCATGGACCCCCTACTCACTCCCACCCCGCGGCGTCCGAGCCGACATCACCCTCCCCGAGTCCATTCTTCCGCCCCGAGGCTCCATCACACAAAAGCTCCTCCTCTACATCGGCCCCAAAGAATACAACCGCATCAAAAAACTTGGCCTCCACACAGAAGAAATCATGGAATTCGGCTTCTTCAGCTGGCTCGTCAAACCTCTCCTCCACACCATGAACGCCATCTACCACACCCTTGCCATCTTCCCTCCCATACAATCCTACGGCCTCGCCATCACTCTCCTCGCCATCATCGTCAAACTCATCCTATGGCCCCTCCAATCCGCCGCAAACCGATCCATGAAGAAAATCCAAGCGCTCGCCCCCAAAATGAAAGAGCTCCAAGAAAAATACAAAGACGACCCCACCAAACTCCAAACCGAAATAATGAAACTCTACACCGACTACGGCGTCAACCCCCTCGGCGGCTGCCTCCCCCTCCTCCCCCAAATCCCCATCTTCATCGCCTTCTACACCATGCTCCAGCACGCCATCGAAATCCGCCACGCCTCATTCCTCTGGATAAAAGACCTCTCCCGCCCCGACACCATCTTCACCATCCCCATCATCGGCCTCGATATCAACCCACTCCCCCTCATCATGACAGCCACCTCCATCTACATCATGCACATGACCCCGACCACCGCCGAAAACCAACAATACAAAATCATGCGCTGGCTACCCCTCATCTTCATCCCCCTCTTCTACGGATTCGCCTCAGCCCTCTCCCTCTACTGGACGGTCAACAACCTCGTCTCCATCATCCAGACATACCACAACCTCAAAAAACCCATCCCCCAACTCAAACGCGTCGAACGCAAACCCAACTCCCGCCTCGAAATGTTTCAAAGAGCCCTCGAAGAACAGCGCCGCCTCCAACAACAAGCCAAGAAACGAAAGCCATAATCCCCATCCACACCCCTCAACCAACACCCCCAACCTCCCACACGCCCCAAGAATTCTGGCTCCGCAGGGATTCGAACCCTGAACCAAAGGATTATGAGTCCTCTGCTCTAACCGTTGAGCTACAGAGCCGTCCAAACAGCCATACCTTACTACACAATTTTGATTGATTGCCCAAACAAAATCTTGCATCCTCCCCCTCATCCTATGAAAAAAAACATCCACCCCCCACTACACCCCGTAGTCTTCGTCGACACCGCCAGCGACGCCCGATTCATCACACGCTCCACTATGAAATCCAACCGCACAGAAGTCATAAACGGTGTCGAGCACTATGTCGTCTCCCTCGGAATCAGCGCAGTCTCTCACCCATTCTTCACCGGACAACAAAAATTCGTTGACACCGCTGGCCGCGTCGAAAAATTCTCACGCCGCTACGGCACCACCACCCTCGCCGCCACCAAAAAGAAAAAAAACAACTAGTTTCCCCTCCCCCATCACCCCATAAGCCTAGGTCAATCACCTAGGCTTATTTATTTCCACCCATCCCCACTTCACATATCCCCACCCCGTTCCTCCCCATGGATCTCTCCCCACACATCCAGCGACTAAAAGCAAGACTCACACGACTCGAAGACGAACTCGCCTCCGGCGTCGTCTTCACCATCGACCCCAAACGCGCCCAATCCCTCACCAAAGAACACAACAAAATCAAACAACTCCTCCGCGATTGGGAACAACTCCTTCAGACCGAATCCGAACTCGCAAAAACCAAAGCCCTCATCAACGACCCCCACCACACCGACCTCGCCGAGCTCGCCCAACAAGAAATCCCCACACTCGAAGCCCGACGCCAACAACTCCACACCGCCATCCTCCTCGGCATCCTCCCCCCAGACGAAAACGAATCACGCAACACCATCCTCGAAATCCGCGCCGGCACCGGAGGCCATGAAGCCGCCCTATTCGCCGCAGACCTATTCCGAATGTATTCCCGCTACGCAGAACGAAAAGGATGGAAAATCGAAATTCACGACATCAGCCCCTCCGACCTCGGCGGCTTCAAAGAAATCATCTTCCAAGTCAACGGAGAAGACGTCTTCAGAACCCTCCGCTTCGAAAGTGGCGTCCACCGTGTCCAACGCGTCCCCGCCACCGAAGCGCAAGGCCGCATCCACACCTCAACAGCTACCGTAGCCGTCCTCCCCGAAGCACAAGAAGTCGACCTAGTCATCAAACCCGAAGAACTCCGCATCGAAGTCTGCCGCGCCAGCGGCCCAGGAGGCCAAGGCGTCAACACCACAGACTCCGCTGTGCAAGTCATGCACATCCCCACAGGCATGATCGTCCGTTGCCAAGACAGCCGCTCACAAATCAAAAACCGCGAAAAAGCCATCTCCATCCTCCGCGCCCGCCTACTCCAAAAAAAACAATCCGAAGAAGCCGCCAAATACGCATCCGCACGCAAAGCACAAGTCGGCACCGGCGATCGCAATGAAAAAATCCGCACCTACAACTACCCCCAAAACCGCATCACCGACCACCGCATCAACTTCACCCTCTACAATCTCTCCGCATTCATGGATGGCGATATAGAACCACTCCTTCAAGCCCTACTCCAAGACGACATCCAGCGGCGCCTCGCTCAGCTCGAAACAGAACCCACCGCCCATCTCTAACCCCCTCATTCCTGCACCGACTCCAAAAGCGCCTGCTGTAAAGCCGCACACCAATGAATCAACAACATAGCTTCTCTCCTCTCTGCCCCCCTAATCTTAAGCGGATGAAGAGACATATCCCTCTCCGTCACCTTATACTTCACAGCCAACGAAAGCCTTAAATCATTCAAAACCCTCAAAGCCCAATCTACACACTCACTATCGAGAACAAACACCGCTCCCTCCTCATCCTTCCCCCTCCTCACCCTCCGAAGCCAAACCTCCAACCGATCCAAGCGCTCCTCGTTCCACTCCCCCTGCCGCTCATCCTCAAACATCTCCAGCCACTCCTCATCCCAACTCCTCCCCAAAAATCCATCATCGTAAGTCGAAACCACCTCCCTCTGGCGATACAACTCCATCAACAACTCCCCAGCCCTCACAGCCACCGCACACTGCGCTGCATCCAACCGCAGCTCCTTCTTTTGACCCCCTAGCTCCATATCACGACTCAATCGTCGCCAGAAGATTATAACTATGAAGCTGCCTAGCTATAAATTCCGCTCTCTCTTTGCTACTCTCATGCGCAACTACACTCTTCCCCTTTTCATGGACTTCCAACATATGCCGCTCAGCCATCGCACGGTTCATACCCAGCACCTTCATAAATACATACGTCACATAGCTCATCAAATTCACCGGATCATTCCACACAACCACCGACCACCCATTATCCAAAGCCTCCGAAGGGCGAGAACGAATCCCTTCTTTCTCTCTCGTCGAATTTTTCACTGGCAACTCCACCATACTCAATAAGTCGGCACCGACGGATCTATCTCCGCACTCCACGCATCAATCCCCCCCACCACATTCCTCAACTTCCGAAAACCAGCCTGATACAACAACCGACAAGCCTTCAGACTCCTCACCCCCGACTTACAATGCACCACAATCTCACGCGAACTATCCAACTCATGTATCCGCTCAGGCAGCACACTCAACGGGATCAACTTCGCCCCCGGAATCCGCGCAATCTCCCACTCCTGAACCTCACGCACATCGATCAGATCAAAACTCCCAGGATCTCTCCTCAAAGCCTCATACAACTCCATAACCGACATCTCTCCTATCTCCCCATCAACCCTCCCATTCTGCTGCTGAGGAACAACCCCACAAAATTGATCATAATCAATCAAATGCTTGATCGTCGCCTGCGGCCCACAAATCGGACAACGCGGATCCTTACGAATCTTGAGCTCACGAAACTTCATCTTCAATGCATCAAAAAGCAACAAACGCCCAATCAACAAATCACCCACCCCAATAATTAACTTCACCGTCTCAATCGCCTGAATCACACCGATCACCCCAGGCAACACTCCCAACACACCTCCCTCCGCACAGCTCGGCACCATCCCAGGCTCAGGCGGCTCAGGATAAAGACAGCGATAACAAGGCCCCCTCTCTGCCCAAAAAACCGTCGCCTGCCCATCAAAACGAAAAATACTCCCGTACACATTCGGCTTACCTAGCAACACACATGCATCATTCACCAAATAACGCGTCGGAAAATTATCCGTCCCATCCACCACCACATCGTAATCCTTCATAATCTCAAGCGCATTCTCCGACCGCAACGCCGTCTGATAAGGCTGCACCTGCACGTAAGGATTAATTTCGCGGATCGTCTCAATCGCCGACTCAATCTTAGGTTTCCCCACGTTCCGCGTCTTGTGAATGATCTGGCGATGTAAATTCGAGTAATCCACAGTGTCAAAATCCACAATCCCGATCTTCCCTATCCCTGCAGCCGCCAAATAAGCCAAAAGCGGAGACCCCAACCCCCCAGTCCCTATACAAAGCACTCGCGCCGACTTAAGCTTCTGCTGACCCGACAAGGTCACCTCAGGCATGATCAAGTGACGCCCATATCGCTTGATCTCATCATTGTTAAAACCCACCACCGTATACGCATCAGCAATCCGTTGAATAAAGCTCATACCCCTATATTAGCCATCCAAGATACTTATTAAATAAAAAATCCCTCTTCACCTAAAAAACACCATGATTGAAATTTTAAGCTAAGCTAAACCTATTCCAAAAAATTCAAATGCAGCCACCAGATAAATTCAAATGGATTCACACAACCCAAGAACTCATCCGCTTTTCACGCTCCCTAAATCCTGAGATCCCCCTCACCCTTGATATCGAGGCCGACAGCCTGCACCACTATCGAGAGAAACTATGCCTCATTGCCCTCGCACACGGCCCCCAACACGCCCTCATCGATGCCTTAGCCATAGACAATTGGTCTGCCATCTGGCCCCTCTGGCAACGCCACACCTGGATTTTCCACGGCATGGAGTATGACCTCAAAATGCTAAGACAAGTCGGCGCGCATCCCCCTCAAGCCATATTCGACACCGCAGTTGCCGCTCAGATTTTAAATATCCAAGCCTTCGGTTATGCAGCCCTGGTCGAGCGTTACTTCGGAGTCCGTCTCAATAAATCCAGCCAACGCGACGATTGGTCAATTCGACCGCTGCCCGAAAAAATGTTGCGCTACGCAATAGCAGATGTCTTCTACCTACAGCCACTCGCAGAAAAAATGCGCGCTGAGCTCATTGCCCACAATCGCTTATCATGGCACGAACAGACATGCCATCGCATAATGCGCCTTGCTTTTTCCAATGCCGACTCTGGCTCAAAGGAGGGAACCCTCGACGACAACGACACCGACGACCGTTGGCGCATCCGCGGATCAAGAAACCTCCCACAAGAAGGCCTATCGATCTTGAAAGCCCTATGGTTTTGGCGCGAAAAAGAAGCAGAGCGTAGAGATGTGCCCGTCTTCAAAGTCATTAACAACGAGCAACTCCTCACCCTAGTCCGTTGGAGCCTTGAGACGCGCCACCTCGATCAATGGCCCCCCACACTCCGTTGGCTCTCTCGGCACCCCCACATCGCACAACAACTTCTCAAGATCATACATACCGCCCGTTCAGCAGCCCCCGACGAAGCTCACCCTCCCAAACCCTCGCCCAAAACCCACAATCCCCATTTCGATAGAAACATGCAGATCCTCAAAACTGCCCGCGATTCCGCCGCCGCACGATGCAACTTAGCCCCATCTTTCATAGCCTCTAAGCAACTTCTCACCATTCTAAGCCGCGATCCGCACCACTCCCCACAACTCCTCCTCGATACCTACCGTTGGTCCCCCTGGCAACACGACCTCCTCGCTGAGGCTCTGCAGACTATCCAGAAATCCGACCCCACTGAAGTTTCACAAAAGTCGCAATAATCAACTTGCCTTTGCCAATTCCTATTTCTTAGTAGTATCCCTCCATATGAAACTGTTCTTTATCCCCCTCATCAGCCTACTAATAAATGCCGCCACCATCAGCGCTATTGAAGTTTCTCCCAGCAAAAAAACAGTCCCCGAAAAATTTAGAAATCCGAACCCCAAAAAGCTCAGAATGAGCGGAGACGTCAATCGCATCCATCGCGCAAACGAAATCCCTTACAAACAAATCGTGCCCACCCTCAACATCGAAAAACTCGGTCAACACCGAGTAAAATTAACATTCAGCGTCACCAACAAAAGCCGCCGAGTAATCACCCTACCGTTTTCTACAGCCCGCAGATATGAAATCCGCGTCCGAAATAGCTCGGGAAAAACGATCTTCAACTCCTCCGCTGGAAAGCTCTACGCTCAAGTCCTTGGCACGCTTGCCATAAACCCAAACGACTCCGCCACCTACGAAGAGACCATATCTCTGCCTCCAGGCGAATACGTTGCCGAAGGCGAGCTAGTCGAGCATGAAGTCCTCAACACCCAAAAGGCCTTCTCTGTCCCATAAGCCAGAGCGCAGACAAAAAACTCTGGCTTAGCTCGCAAAAAATACCCTCAAAGACAGCCACTCGTCTTTTGACAGCCGCTCGTCTTTTTTCTAAGCCCTAATCAGGACTGCCGATTTTCCTGTTTCTCTTCCTGCTTGGGTTTTCCCTTCTTGCCCTCTTTCTTAGACTTGGGACAACCACCGCAGCCTGCAGCAAACGAAGCGCTCACTGCAAAGGCCAACATAACAAGAGATAGAATGATTTTATTCATAACGTAGTTAACTTACTTACACGACTATTCCTGTCAAACCCTACAACAGACAAAGCCTAGCTAAAGAAATCCCCCGTTCTGCTCGGAGGAGTCACTCCAAATTTTTTGAAAGCGCGCTCTGTCGCAATCCGCCCCTGTGGAGTCCGATGAACAAATCCGCAAAGGATTAAATAAGGCTCACACACTTCCTCGATCGTGCCCGCCTCCTCTCCCACAGCGACTGAAAGAGACTGTAATCCAACCGGACCGCCTTGATACTTAAAAATCAGCGTTTCGAGAAGACGCGTGTCCAGCTCATCCAACCCATCTTGATCGATTTCCATCATCTGCAAAGCTGCGTCAGCGATCGCCACTGTCACATGACCAGCATTTTTAACCAATGCAAAATCCCGGACCCAGCGAAGCAGATTGTTTGCAATCCGTGGAGTGCCTCGCGAGCGACGAGCTATTTCAAAAGCTGCTTCATGTTCAATGGAAACACCTAGAATTTGTGCCGATCGCAAGACGACTCGGGTAAGCTCTTCTGCCGTATAGTAGTCTAGGCGATTGTGCATTCCAAAACGCGAGCGAAGCGGAGCGCTAATCATCCCGCTGCGCGTAGTTGCACCAATCAAGGTAAAACGCGGAAGATTAAGCCGCATGCTTCGTGCGTTCGGGCCTTGGTCGATGATGATATCTATACGAAAATCCTCCATAGCGGGATAGAGATACTCCTCGATGGTCTTGTCAAGCCGATGAATTTCATCAATGAAAAGCAAGTCGCCCTCCTGCAACGTAGTTAAAAGACCAGCCAAATCACCAGCTTTTTCAATCACAGGACCAGATGTGCATTTGAGAGACGCCCCCATTTCATGGGCAATGATGTGAGCCAAGGAGGTTTTACCGAGCCCCGGAGGCCCGCTGAAAAGAAGATGCTCAAGCGGATTTCCACGAAGTTTAGCTGCTTGAATAAGAACCTGCAGACGTTCCTTAACCTTTTCCTGGCCGATGAAATCTTTAAGAAGAGATGGGCGCAGCGTATTCTCAAATTGAAAATCCCTTTTATGAAGCTCATCCTGCGTGCTGGATTTCATGGAAGATAACCAAATTCAACTTTTTACTTTTCCCCAAGGCATTTTGTGGACTCGCAAATCATAGTAACATTTGGCCAAGACCAAAATCAAAAGAATCCAGAGCGCAGATTGGAAAAGCATCGCAATCCCTCCTCCAATCACAAGGCCGAGATGTAAGAAGATGATCCGAGGATATGGCGCGCCGATCATGTCCCGAGCGGCCTCCGTTCGAGGTTTTTTATACCATGAGAGGAAATCCGACGCATTTATGATGAGATAAGCAAGAAGAAGCACTTTGAATTGTCCATGAAAGATAATGGTCTCCACTTCACTCCACTGGCCTTGGAAGACTAAGTCCAAAGCTTTATCACCTTGTGTCAGCACTACGATAAACACTCCGTGTCCCGCGCAAAATCCGCCGTAATGCATAAGAAAGAAAGGCACAAGAAAAAGTTTTTCCCAAAAAATCCCACGCGCCGTTGCAAGTCGCAGGGCATGAAAAAGCCCGATAACGACATTTTCAAGCCAATATACAGCGAGTAGCGTGCCTGCATCCCATTTGAAAAGCAGCACCCCAAGTAAGGGAACGATATTCAGCCCCAAGACTTGCCACAAAGCAGGCGGATCTGATCGCGAAGTGGCTTTACCTTCTTGTGGATTCGCCGTCATGAATGCTGTTATTCCCATGCCGGCGGAGGGATTCGAACCCACACATGGTTGCCCATAATAGATTTTGAGTCTATCGCGTCTGCCATTTCGCCACGCCGGCAGTAATATTCTTCCTATGAGATTTATGAGTGCGCCGCAACTCTTATTTCAAAAGCCCTATGGAGACGGAATATCAATATCAAGAGGCGGATCAGCATCAGAGGTTGATGGTGAGGTAGGTTGAAGATTTTGAAGTTGAAGTTTTTGATGATCATTCTGGACTGCCACCCCACCAGCTTGTTGGTTTATAACAATTTCAAACTCCCGCTCTACGCGGTTGAATGGGCCTGCAGCAACATTTCCTTCCGGATCGATCAGCTCGGCAGTGAACTGATATCGGCCCTCTCTAAGACCGCGCCAAAAGATCGGTTTAGGACTATAAACCGTCGCAGAGACATTATTGAAGCGGTATCGGATGCCGTAAGCCCCCTCACCGATGGGCGCATTGCGAGTCAAAAAGTCAAACCAAAACAGCCCCGCGGGGCTTAACTCAATACGTCCCGCCACTGGATCATTCACCGTCAGAAGCGGAGCTAAGGCATCAATCTGGTGGCGAAAATCTTTCTGCCCTACGTAAAAGCGTCTCATAGCAAAAGCTCCTGGATCATCTACGACACGACCATTGGGCTTGACTAAGTAGACGCGAAGCAAATGCCCACCTTGTGAGAGGTTATTAAAAATAATCGGTTTCCGAATATTATCGAGCGTCCTCGGCGATTCGTTATCCAAGATCGCTTTTACGCGAAACGCGGTGGGACTGATTGGATAACCGCTGACTTTCAGAAAAACAAGGGCTTCGTTGGTTCTTAAAACTTCATCCACTTTGGGGGCAATAATCTCTACGCTGACTCCATCAATAGTTGCATCCGGGGACGTTAATCGCCCAGTTTCCTGCCTGCCGATTTCTAAAGCTCCCGGATCAGCAGGCTGTAAAGTCTGCGTAGGACGGCGTGGATGGCCAACTCCGAATTCACTCTGCTCTCGGGGATATGATTCATTAGGATTGGCCGGTGTGCGTTGTGGCAGTGGCGCAGGAGTTGCCCCCCCGCTTGTGATAGGAAGAGGTGAGCGAAATTCACGTATCTGACGCTGATCATTGATCGGGCGAGAGACTTCTGCAAGCCTCGAAGCAGCTTGATTTTCTGCTTTTTTTTGAAGTCGAGTCTTGGGCACAAGGATAACCCGGCCGTTATCTTCACGGAGTATGTAATCTCGCTGAGCCCAAGTTGTAAATGCCACTCCTAAAAACAGGAGTGACGCCACCGAGCTGCCTCTGAGCATGCGACATAACTTATCAAAGTGATCTACACGGTCAACGTCTGGATGTTGGCATGATAGTTTGGGATTGAGGACATTTATTAGCAATGAAGAAAGTAGTCCTATTGTCTGTTGGAAAGATATAGTTTTATAATCAGTCAGTCTGTCGGCTCGTCTCGATGAAATCTCGCAGAATTGGAAAAACAGCTTAAGATATGATTATGCACAAAGCTTTCAGGGTGAACCCTCGTTTTGCGTTAATCTGCGGGCTCGCAATTTTAGGGGTTCTTCTATTAAAAACTCTCTACAAACCGAATCCCAAAAAGCCTTACTCCCCTGCAAGGACTTCTCACGGGGACCCGGAGCTTGCCTTAAATTTTGAAGGTCTAATCAACAGCATAGACCAGGAGGCCTCACAAAAAACATCGCGCGCGACTCCTCAAGGACAACGCTACGAAACTCAACTGCCTCGAGGAGCAATTCCAAACCAAAGAGTCTTGCGGTTTGCTACCGATGAAGAACTGGAGCAATTTCGTGAAATAGCCGATAGGTATGGGCTGAAGACCATCGGGGTGATATCCGCATATCGGGCAATCGCTGTCGAATTTGAAAATTTATATCAGTTTGGAAACGTCTTAGAACAAGCCCCAGAGCCATTAGGAATTGATTTTAACTACCGCATCTCAATCCCACCATTTAGCAACGCTGAAAACAAATCGTTTAATCCAGCCGATTATCAATCTTTTCACAACAACCTTGTGGATTGGCTTGGTTTGAATTTGAGCCAAGCCTCTCGAAATGTTCCAATAATAATTGCATTATTAGACACGCCTATCCGACCCCATAGTGCTATACCAGCTGGGCGGGTCATCTCCATGCCTCCACCCAAGAGCGATTTGCTCAATCAACCAGAAACTGCAGCCTCAGGCCACGGGACGGCAATAGCCTCAATCTTAGTCGGAAATCATCCGCTTGTGCCAGGAATCGCACCACAGAGTATCATCCATAGCATTCCAGTGCTAGGCAATGACGGTTACGGAGACTCGTTTACATTAGCACAAGGGATTCAGATGGCCTTGCAGAGCGGCGCTAGGATTATCAACCTAAGCCTAGGAAGCGCCGGAGACAGCAGCCTTTTGCGCGAAGCTATCGCAGATGCTTTAGCAAGAAAGGTCTTTGTAGTAGCGGCTGCTGGAAACCAGGGACAACCGAGAGTAGCCTTCCCAGCTGCATACCCCGGCGTTCTATCCGTCGGCGCAGTCGATGCAGCAGGAAAGCATTTGCCGTTTTCAAATACAGGCTATGACCTTGTGCTGACCGCACCGGGTTGGGGAATAAACGCAGCTTGGAAAGACGAGGCCTTTGTGCGTTTTTCAGGAACATCAGCTGCTGCTCCCGTAGTCTCGGGAGCTATCGTTCACCTGTTAAACAAATTCCCGTCTCTCACTCCACAGAGCCTGATCCAGATGCTGCAAACTTACTCTGACGATTCCGGCGCGCCCGGATACGATCCGATATACGGACATGGAATGATCAATATCATGCGCTTACTAAACCAGGATATCCCCAACCTACGCGATGTCGCAATCGTCAGTCATCACGTCCCTGACGAGGTGGGAGATCTCATTCCTGTCCAAATTTCCGTTCAAAACCGCGGCACCCGTTCTGAAAGTAACATCTATGTGGACGTGAACATGTCATGGCTTCCGACTCAAAGACTTTATTTTCCCATGTTAGGTATAGGTCAAACAGCCTCTCAGACACTCTTCATTCCCCGTCGTGACTTAGAGCAACGAGGCCAAATTGAGCTCACCTCCACCGTAAATATGCCTCAATGGAGCGGAGGAAAGAAGCAAACGCTTCAGACACTCATTACACGCGATCAATTCAAACAGCCTTGATGCCGATATGTTGAAACCGTTTTTACTCGACCACCTTCCAGACGAATGGGAGGGAATGGATAAGCCATCTTATCGTAAGGATCAGGTGTTAGATTGGATTTTCAAGAAAGCGACATTGAGTTTTCTGAAAATGAGCAATCTCCCTCTATCCTTCCGACACACACTGGAGGACAAATGGGAGCTTAACGCATTATCCTTAGTCAAGATTCAAGGATCAAGCGACTCTACACAGAAGTTTTTATGGCGACTGAGATCAGGTGACTATATCGAGAGTGTTCTGATCCCTGCAAATATTGGACAGGACGGTCAACGTTCAAAACGTCTTACAGTTTGCCTATCAACACAGGTCGGTTGTGCTTACGGTTGCAAGTTTTGTGCTAGTGGACTCGAGGGGTGGAAACGGAATTTATCGCCAGCAGAAATTGTTAGCCAAATCTTACAGATACAAGCTCTCACACAGACACGTGTTGATAACCTTGTATTTATGGGAATGGGCGAGCCTCTCGCTAACTTCGATTCCCTCATGCGAGCTCTAGAGATTATTCATGCACCCTGGGGCTTAAACATTGGCGCCCGTCATGTCACCATTTCCACAAGCGGTCTTGTGCCTCAAATTTTGAAGCTCGCCGATCGTCCCGAACAATTTGCTTTAGCCATTTCACTTCATGCCGCCACCGATGATATCCGAAACAAAATCATGCCGATCAACCGCAAATATCCACTTTCTCTCTTGCTAGAAGCTTGTGCAAGCTATCAGAAAAAGAAAAATCGCCTAATTACTTTTGAATACATCCTCATTGAAGATTTGAACGACTCACTCGAACAGGCCACCTTACTCGCTCAACATGCTAAACGGATTCGCGCCAAGATAAACCTCATTCCTTATAACAAAGTGGATCCGTTACCATGGAGGCGTCCTTCCCCTGATCGAATCCAGGCATTTCTTCATACTCTTCGTCAGCATGGCGTTTCTGCAACGGTTCGTCATGAAAAGGGACATGATATTGATGCTGCATGCGGTCAATTACGCCTAAAACAGTTGCAGAACCATCAGCAACTTTTAACTTCTGATGTTAGCACCACTCCATGAATTGCTTGGAATACTATCAGACTTTACTCGCAGAGCTTAATCGCTACTACCAAGCCATTCGCTCGCAAAATCCAACTGGCATAGCAAGCTCCCTTCACTCACTCGCTACCCTTGAAACCCAAGCTCCTTCCGAGACTCATCCACAACTTCGCCACTATCTCGAGAGAAAAAGCTACAAAAAAGCGCTTGACTGGCTCGAATCCTACTACTCAGGCCTCAAGCACAGTCCATTCACTGCATGAATCCCTCTGCCTTTCCTTCCCTCCCTCCCTCGGGATTTCAACGCATCCGCCCAAAAACCTACCGCATCGCGGTAATCGCATTTACCATTGCGATAATTCTCCAAATCTTATTTTTCTTAATTTCACCGTGGGTAAAAAATTACTTCATTCAAATGTCGAAAATCTCTTCGTCTTATTCCGTAGAGGCAACCCCGAAGCACGAGTCCAGCAAAAAAAGCTTTTCAGAACCTCAATCCCAGATTAATAGAAGGTATGGAGGAACAAGGAGTGAGGATAATGCTACAGAGCGCTAGCAGTTTCATTCATTCTAAGGTCATCCTCCTGGCTCTGCCACTTAGCGAATATTCCCCTCATCAAGCATATTAGTTTTTGATATGTCTCGATTCGTTCTGATCATTCACCCCGAACCAATCTACCAAACCTTCATGAGTGAGCGCATACAGGCTCTTCTGCCTGATGCGACGGTTGAAGTTATCGGAACTGAAGAGGGATTATCTGAATTTAACTCTAACTCTACAGAAAAAAAAATAGACCTGCTCCTCACAGAAGTATATCTCCAGACAAACAACACCCTAGAGTTTCTTTACAACTTTCGTGCTCAAAACCCAAGCGTGCCGATTTTAGTTACGAGTATTTATGACCTTACTGATTATCTCCCTTATCTAGAAGGCTTTCCTATTCTAGGTCTGCCGTGCGAGGAAAACCTATTTGATATTTTTATCGCTAGCCTCTTCCCAACTCTCGAAGGTATATTTTGGAACCCTTACTTTATTGAAAAGAAACTCCCCGATGACTCGTTGGGCGAATGTTACGAGGCAACCCAACGCAACATCAACCGAAAAGTTCTTCTCTCCATACTCCCTGCTAAAACTGACGAGGCCGCCCACTCACGCCTGATCCGATCGGCTGCCAGTATGGCACAAGCCACACATCCTAATGTTCTTGCCGTTTATCAAGCCACAGAGATTGCAGGACGCCCAGCTATTGTCCGCGAATACTGGCAAGCCCCTAGTCTGCGTGACATTTTACGATCAGGAAAAAAACTCGAACCGCGATTAATTGCCACGATCATACACACGCTCACGACTGTTCTTCTTCACTGGAAATCACTCGAAATAAAACATCCCGCGATAAGCGATGAGCAAATCTATCTCTCTGACGATGGTGTAGTCAAAATACAAAATTGCGTCGACCCAGACTTACCCGACTCCCCGGGAGCTTCCCTCCGTTTACAAAGTATCGTTAACACATGCCGTCAACTTCTTAACACAAGCCACCCTTCGGTTCTACGCGTGCAGGAGCTCCTGGTCTCAGCATCTGTCGAAAACCCCGACATTCAGGCCATTCAAGCCCAAGCTCAACAGATTTGTATTGATCTAGCTCCTAAAAAGGAAATCGCTGTCACACCTGAACACGAACGTGCCCAAAAGCTAGCCGCGCAAGCTGAAAAAAAGCGAAATATCCAGCTCACTCTCTTTGCTATTCTACTCTTAGCTTCATGTGCCTTCGTAAGCTGGATAATCATCCAAAAAATAACATACAACCCTGTCGGCAGAAATTTCAATTACATGGTCGAGATTCCAGCCGGAGACTTCATTTATCAAGACGGGAATACTGCAACAACAGACAAATACTACATCGATGCATACGAAGTTACCATAGGTCAATATCAAAAATTTCTAGAAGATATTGCCACCAAAAAAAATGCCTCGGACTATGCCCACTCATCCCTAGTAGATAAAAATCGCAGCTACGTGCCCCAAGATTGGGATAAAATTCTATCAAGCATTCGTGCACGCAAACCTTTTAATGGACAATTGCTAACTATGGACTCCCCAGTCTTCAACGTAGACTGGTATTCAGCGTATGCCTACGCAAAATGGGCAGGGAAACGTCTCCCAACAGAGATCGAATGGGAAAAGGCTGCCCGTGGAACAGATGGGCAGAAATTTCCATGGGGAAACGACCCAGATGAAAAAAAAGCCAACTCAGGAATTGACTACAGCTTTACCCAAGAACAACCAGGAGGTCATGTAGATGGTTATGCCGGCCCAGCCCCTGTCGACTCATTTCCTGAAGATCGAAGTCCGTATGGTGTGTATGCGATGGCTGGGAACCTAAGCGAATGGACGGATACATGGGATAATAGTTCACGAATAAGCTCCGAGCATGTCCCGGTCATACGAGGAGGTAATTATACCAACAAGGAGCTTGATATAACCCGTCGCATCCGTCGACACACTGCGGACTATATGTCTAATTGGATCGGCTTTCGATGCGCTAGCGATAAACTGCCGGATGGCGCCATCCTACTAAACAACCCCGCAAAAGAGACGCAAGATGAGGACAATTCTAAACGCTAAAGCTTAGAGCTTTTCTACCCCTGTAGCAGCAAGCTTAGCCTTGGTATTCGACGTGATCTGAAAAACCTGAAAACTCTGCCCAAGTTGGATTATAGCTTGCCCATTTGCACCTGAAATAATAATAGTGTCAACCGATAGCGTCAAACCCGGTTTTAGCAGATGTCTTGTCCCTTTCGCAGTGTAAGTTACATCGCCTTTCACAGCTAGAGAGGTGTATTGCGATGCCATTGTCAGCGACGCATGCAAATAACACCCTCCTAAGGCTAGAGCTAAATAAATTTTCTTAATCAGATTAGATTCAACCAATCTAAATTTCCCACTTGAATACTCCTTATTCGTAAATTCTAGATTCATGCCCGAAAATTAGCACTTTCTATGCCAACCCTGTTATTTCTTTAAAAGTTTACTTGAGAAAGCTGTTCAATGTTCACCTGATTATACGGCTCGCCATCTGGCCTCAATATTCGCGTGGTCACAAATATTAGTAAATTCTTCTTCTGAGTCCTTTCCGCTTCGGATCGGAATAATCGACCAACGATCGGGATATCCCCTAATCCAGGTATTTTATCACTAACCTTTTGAACGTCCTCCCTCAAAAGGCCGCCTAGAACTACGGTATAACCATCTTTATTTAGCACCTTAGTGTTGACTCGACGCGTGTTAAATACGGGTTGTTCAATTTTATTTTCTGAAAGTAAAACAGGACCTCTGCTAGAAGGAATAAATATTCTGTCACCATAGTTTATAAATCCCTCAAATTCCACTAACTCAGGGAATAGCGAAAGATCTACCGTTTTGTTATCTGCTCCAACCTGTGGCTTGATATTCATCTTGATCCCTATGTCACGCTTATCAAAAGTGGTTGGAAAGGCAGGGATCACAACAGCAGGCCCCACAATTAGCGAACCAAATGTATTTATAGGAATCGAAATGGTTCGAGGCTTCTCAAACTCCGTTGGATAGTAAAATGTGCGAGACATATTGATCACTGCATCCTCGCCGCTTTTTACTCTAAGGCTCGGAGAGACGAGGACATCGGCACTTCGCTTTTGACTTAATGCTGTAATAACAGCTGAATAAAAACGCCCGTTAAGAAAACCAGCAACATCAAAACGGTGTGCAGAGGGGAGATTTTTTCTCCCTATTAAACTATCCAAAGTATCTGCTGCAAACCCTTGCGAACCTCTAAGTGCTGTCTGAGCGGAGGGCACATAAAGTTGCCCTTGTGATTTACCACGTGTTATAGCTTCAAGGAATGTAAACCGTGGATCCAGTGAATAATTAAAACTTAAATCCATCAAATCTTCTTGATTGATTTCTACAAATTTAGCTTCGATTTCTACAATCAGAGACTGTCCCGATACGGCATTTACTAACTCTTCTATAAGATCAATTTGCTCCTGTGTATTATAAACCTGGAGAACTCCAGATGCAGGAATATAGACCGCACTAGCTCGATCGGGGAATTCTACACCCTGAGATTCTAAAAACCTTTGAACATCCTGATTGCCTGCTACTCGGACGTTACCCCTGTTGGCTGTCCCAGTAGGGCGACGGCGTTGACCTTGCTGCTGGTTATTAGCTTCTTGATCATCCATCGTAGCAGGGAAGAAATTTGGGGGAACATTGAACGTCCTCCGTATCAAAACATCGGTGGCTGCTGTAAGAGGAACTATAAGCACTCCGAATTCTTCTATACGCGTTTTAACGTTTGCAAGCTGTGCTATGTATCTCAAGGCTTCATCTAGCGGGATGTTTGTTAAATTAAGTGTAACGGGCGTAGCGGATACAGCTGCTTCAGGTTGAACGATAAAATTAATCCCTACCTTTTCTGGGTCCAATTCACGAGCCTTGGCATTTAAAAAAGCAGCTACTTCATCAATGCTAGCATCATTGAAATTTAGTGAGGGTATAATTATAGAACGGAGTTTTCGGCTGGTATCGAATCGAACAGAACGAGTCATTGGAGTAATGCTCTCTTCAGTAATCTCTTCAAACTCTGATCTTCTATATGGCTCAGACCACCGCTGCTTCAATTCAAGAAGAGAGCGCTCTCTAGACATTTCTCTATATTTCTCAGCAAATTCATGTTTCTCATTGAAGATGCGTTCAAGAGCCTGCAATGCTGCAAGATTGTAAGGATCTAGACTTAGTATCTTTTTAAGTCGTTTCTCCGCTTCATCGTATTGCCCCGTTCTTCTAAACTGTTCCGCTTCAACTAAAAGTCGCTGAACATTTTCGACTTTATTTTTAAATGCTTCTGTTACGGCAGGATTAACTTTAAAGTCGCCGCTGCCAGGATTGGCTAGCGATTTATCTAAGGCCTGTTTCATTTCTATAATTTTAGGATTGTTAGCATCAAAGCTTGAAAGTTGATTTACAATTTTGGAACCTAATTCTAGATCTCCTTTCTCTTTAGCTTGTTCATATAGTTTTTCTCCAACTCTCAGCATACCTTCTAATGCTTGCTGGTAGTAAGCCTCTGCCTGAGGAGTTGTTCGAAAAACTTCTGCAGCACGATTATAAAGATCAAAGGCTTCCTCTAAGTTTCCCGTTCTTTCTTTAATAGAAGCATTTTCTATAGACTGAACAGCCGAAAATACCGCCTCTTTTTTTCTAACGATTTCCCTTTGCTGAACGGGATCTATAGGTTGAGTCTTAGGCTTCGCCTGTTGCGAATGTAGATTTACTAAACCACAGAGAAGATAGGCTGCAAAGAATAAGTATTTCATAATTTTACATTAACTTTTACTGAGGAAGGGAGTCAATGTTGGTGCTTGTCTCGCTCACAAAAGTCGCTTCGGGATTCACTGATTCATAATATGGCTTGCCCGTCGAACGAATGATGTTAGCAGTAACGAAGATAATTAAATTTCGCTTAACGTTTTTATCGATTTCACTTCTAAATAGCCGACCAACAAGAGGGATGTCGCCCAGAACAGGCACCTTGTCCCTAATTTTTTCTGTATCTTCTCGAATCAGACCTCCCATTACAACAGTCTGACCGTCAACAACTTGGACTTTAGTGCTTATTGATCGATTGTTAAAAACCGGATAATTTACTTTGCCCCGCACCAGTGTAATGATATCGTCGTCATAGATGTCACCTTGATTTATTGGCGCACCATAATCTATAAATCCCTCAAAATCAGTGACTCTTGGCTTTAAGTCTAAGTCTATTCTGCGGTCTGGGTATATTGTTGGCACTACCTCTAGGGATACTCCTATGCCTTGGGTT
>JANWVL010000111.1 GCA_025056655.1 Candidatus Methylacidiphilales bacterium | reverse complement strand
GTTTGGGGAAGAAAAGTGTAGAGGGTTTGGATATATTCTGGTGAATAGTATGGTGAGTGATATGTAGGGGTATTGAGTTGGATAGCTCGCCATGTTTGGATTAGGGCGTCGGTGAGGTCTGTAGGACGTAAAATCTCAATTTTTGGCATGTTGGCAGATATTTTGAAAAGTGGCAGAAGAGGTAATAGTCAGGAATAGTTCGTGTGGGCGAATGAAGCGGCGAAAGAGGGAAACGGGAGGAATATGAGGATAGAAGAAAGAGTGATGAACGAAGATGCGAAGATGGCTGCTTATGGAATCCAGATTGGGATGGAGTGGGGAGTGGATGTCGCGGAGGTCAGAATGAGCTTCTAGCGCGCGGTATTTGCGTTGATTGATTTCGTGGGATGCAGGGACGAGTTGGACTGAGTCGAAGAGGGTCAGTTGGTTTAGGTTTTCTGGAAAGGGTGGGAGTGAAATTTCCGAATGAGAAGGCCCGAAAGGAAATAGCTCCGTGATGTGATTGTGAACGAAAGTGGTGAGGATGGCATGAGGGAAAGTGTCTAAAGTGGATAGGGCTTCATAGAGGGCAAGCGTGGTGTAGAGGTGGTCGGGATGAGAGTCGATGAGTGGATGCGGTGTGACGATGATACTCGGGGAAAATTTTTTGATGATGAAAATCAGGTCGGATACCAGTGAAGCCCAGGCCGGGAAAGGAGGAGCGGGGGGCGTGAGGGGGGAGGCGTTTAGTGCGCGCAGAGAGACAAAATCGGTTGTCGGCAGTGGGGGAGGGGATGTCTTTTTTTGCTTCAATTTATTAAGCTGAGAGTCAGGGTAAGCAAGGTTGATAGTGTGAGTGTAGGGGAGGCCGTTGAATTGAGGTATGGAAAGGGAGTCTATGATGCGTTGAGGTGTGGGAGTGTAGTTGGGATTAGTAGGATTTGCTCCATCAGTGATGGTAACGATGAGGGTCGAATGGGGATAACTGGCATACAGAGCAAAGGATGCAATCTCTGCATCATCAGGGTGTGGAGCAAGAATCAGGATTTTATGGAAGGCGAGATCGATTTGGGGAAATAGGATGAGTTGGGGAGGTGTGGCGGAGAGAGTGACACCTTGAGGGTGAAGAGAGAGTTTTGTGAGAGGGGTGCCGGCATGAGAGGATAGATTGATCCAGATTTGTGAAGAAGGCTGTGACGGTAAGGGATCAAGATAGTGGTAAGTGGACAAGGTCGGTGAGGAAACCTTGACTACGGGAGAGCAGTAAGAGGAAAAACCACCGTAGCTGGCTTTGAGAACGAGGAAGTGGCCTGACTCTATCTTATGATCGGGAGCGGAGAAGGTGAAGCAAGGGATCTTAGCTGAGGGGATGGCAGATTGCGCATTAATTGTCGAGGGTAAGGAATACTCGTATGAAAAGTTGGGAATGGTATAGAGAGATCGGATTTTGTTTTTTTTAATGAACCGAAATCCGATAGGGATGACAAGCCCGAGTGCGAGAATTAAAACTACAACAACGAATACCAGCATCAAGTTTCAGGGATTGAGTAAGCAATGGGTAAAAGTTTTCCAGGCAGTCTCCCATGAGAAGACTTTTTGTCCTAGTGCGATGGCGTTTGAGGCTAGAGAGTGTCTGGTAGCAGGGTCGGTGAGTCGAAGTATGGCGCGCTCTATCGCTTGGGTATCCATCGAATCTATAGTTACAAATGAATCCGGATATTGCGTTGCCCAACGCATCTGGGATGCGTAAGGAGGCCCATGAAGGATGATGGGTAATCCTACGGCGGTATAGTCAACAAGCTTGCTTGGGAAACAAAGACGCATGTTGTCATCCTCTGGAAGGAAAGCAAGCGGGGAGTATAGAACATGGGATGTATTTCTAAGGGTGTCTATAAGTTGGGCATGGGGAAGATAACCTTTTACATGTATATTATCATAACCTGCTAACTCAGAAGCGTTTATAGTTTCTGGGGTAGCATCACCATATATGTGGAATTGGCCGTTGTAATGTTTTAGTATTTCGACGATTGGCTTTATCATGGTAATATAATGTTTCCAAATGCTTCCTGCGAATGCTAAAGTCAATGGGTAATTATTGTTGATAGTAGTTTGAGACGGTGAAGAATAGCCGTAATGGAAACGGGATCTAGAGGGGAAAAGGACGGTTGAATTGCATCTATATTGTTTCCGATATTCATCTGACATAAAGGGAGATACGCACAGGCACGAATTTGCTTGTTGTAAAATATTGGAAAAGACATTGGGAAATGTCTTAGAGGTATAAGTGTCATGAATAATTAGGTGATATGGAATTTTATTTTTCTGTGCAACTTGAAAAGCTATCATCCATCCGATTCCTTCAGCTACGCTTAGTATTGCCTCAGTGCGGTTTTTTTTTAGGATGGACGATATTTGGGCAGATCTGAGGGGCGTTAAAATTCTAAGAAAGGATAAGTAACTTTTTTTATACCTTGTAAATTGTAGTCTTATGAAAGGATTTTTATATTTGTAATGGGGAACAGATGGAATACGTTTGTTAGGTGTCGAAAAATTATGACCTGTTTCAATAATGACGAGTTTATCTTTTGGATAAAATTCAAGGAGCCGATACAGAAGCATTGAGCCGTGATAAGAGGCTTCAGCGGGCACATCGGATATGTAAGCTAGTCTTGGGAGGTTTTGCGGTATAAGGATTTTCTCAAGATTCGTGTCGTGTTTAATCATTTGTATCAGATTGACTTAAGCAATATATCACAGATTTTTTTTGCAGCGTGCCCGTCGCCAAATGGATTTACTGATTGGGTCATTGAATTATATACTTTCGTGTCATTCAAAATGAGATTGAAATGATAAAGTATTTTTTTTTGATCCGTTCCAACTAAAACTCCAAAGCCAGAGTCTATAACCTCAGGTCGCTCAGTTGTGTCTCTTAGTATAAGTATAGGCTTTTTAAATGTTGGAGCTTCTTCCTGAATACCGCCGGAGTCAGTCAAAATAATATATGCTTGGTCTATAAGCCATACCAACGAAAGATAATTTATTGGTGGCAATAGTAGTATATTTTTATGAGAACTCAAAGCTTCATACACAGGTTTTTTAACATTAGGATTAAGATGCACTGGAAATACGATCAGGAGGTCTTTATAATCAGAAGCGATTTTTATCAAGGCGTGGCATATGTTTTTTAAGCCGATACCGAATGATTCACGGCGATGAGTTGTAACTAAGATTAATTTTTTTTTGCTTTCTATGTGTTGAATTATCTCTGTATGTATATCGTAGGGAATATGATCTAAAAGGATTTCTCTAGCCCATAGGAGTGCGTCAACAATTGTATTGCCGGTTATAAATATTGAATTTGGATCAATCCTGGGTAATTCTAAGAGTCGTTCTCTTGCTTTGGTAGTTGGTGCGAAATGAATATCAGCGATGTGAGAAATACATGTTCGATTGAATTCTTCAGGAAATGGTGCCCATCGGTTGTAGGTTCTTAATCCTGCTTCGACATGGGCAATTTTAATTTTGTGATAAAACCCGCATATCGCGCCTACAAGGGCGGATGTCGTATCACCTTGGACAATAATCCAGTCAGGGTTGTAGATAGACAGCATCTGATCTATATTACTGAAAAGCCTTGAAGTTAAAAGACCGAGTGATTGTGCATATTGCATAGCATCAAGTTCTATATCAGGCTTGATTCCAAATACTTCTAGGGCTTGTTTGACCATAATTTCGTGCTGGCCTGTGGAAAGGACTAATGTTTCAAAAGTAGATGGATGGCACCTTAAAGCTCTTATGACGGGCGCTAACTTGATTGCTTCTGGTCTTGTGCCCAAAAGAACTATGATTTTTTTTCTTGATTGCACTTGAGAAATAATTTAATATAGTTTATAAACTTGGCGCATCCATTCAAGGGTATTGTATATGCCTTCTTTTAAGTTTACTGTGGTCTTGTGATCTAGGTCGCGTATGGCTTTAGAGCAATCCACTTTTTTTTGTCGAGTAGTGAGTATTTCATGAGGCAAATACTTTACTAATTGTTCACGAAGATGTTGTTTATGGGTCAGGTCGAGTATGATGTCTGCAACCTCTTCTATAGAATGGTAATCGGTTCCACCTATATTATAGACCTCGCCGGGAACAAAATTTTTTGATATGTTTGCTAACGTTCTTGCCATGTCTGTTATGTAGGTGCTTGTGCGCCTGTAACCTTGATAAACGGTAATGGGCAAATTGTGAAGTATGCGGTAACAGAAGATGCATATGACTGAGCGATAAGGAGAATAGTATTCGCCAGGTCCGTAAGTATTAAAGAGTCTAACGCGGACGGACTGAGTATTATACTGTATTGCAGAATTGAGCACTTGCATTTCATTGACCCATTTTGAAATGGCATAATCGTTCATTTGTTTAATTTCATATTTGTCCATCACATCCTCGGTCATAATGCCTTCATAATCTCCATAGACTTCAGAAGAAGAGAAGTATATGGCCTTGAATCCTTCTCTTTCTTGCATTCTGAGGAGGTTTTTAGTGCCAATGGCATTGGTTTTCCAAACGTTTTCGTAATAATCTTCTCCATTCCAGCGCCCAAATTCTGCTGCTAGGTGATAAACTATATCAAAAGATCGCTTTTTTGCTGTATATCCGTGAGGCCATCCTCCGCCTGTCCAAATTCGTTCTAGTTGGTGAAATTCAGAAACGTCGCATCGTATGTAGTCTGGGTCATCACTGTGACGGATATCCGCTATGGTAACATGATGACCGCGGCTTCTTAATTCCTTTACTAGATATGAGCCGACAGCGCCGAGTCCTCCTGTAACAAGTATGCTTAATTTGCTCATAGGTTTGAGTAGAGTTGAGTGATCAAATTTTCTATAATTAAAAACACATCACGTTTACATTGCGCATAAGGCTTGGTAATCGGGGCTTAATTTTTTCTATTTCCCCAATTATTGAATCATGAGGGACAAGTATTACGAGAAGGTCTGCACCTATAAGTATGTTTTCTAAAGAATCATAAACTAGATGAGGGACCAGTGGATCATAATGGTGAACATCGTAGCCATCTTTTTTAAGTAAGTGCACAATTTCTATAGCAGGGCTTTCCCTAATATCTTCACAATTCTTTTTGTATGTAGCCCCTAGAGCTATAATCTTTGGGTTAGTAATATTTGCAACTTTGAGTCTTATTTTTGCTGCGATGCGTTGAGGCATCTCATCATTGATCAGGCGTGCTGTGGTGATTAGCCTTGAGTTGTAAGGTGCAATTTCTTTCAGAAACCATGGATCAACGGGTATGCAGTGTCCTCCTACGCCTATACCGGGTTGTAAAATGTTGACTCTTGGATGTCGATTGGCAAAGCTTATAACTTTGTAGGGGTCTGCCCCAAGAGATTCGCATATTTGAGCAAATTCATTTGCTAAAGCGATATTAACGTCTCTGTATGTGTTTTCCATTAGTTTTGATAGTTCTGCAGATAGGTCATCGGTGATGATCAGTTCACCTTTGACGAAAGATTTATAGACTTCGCTGGCCAACTCTGCGGACTGAGAGTCTATACCTCCGATTAAGCGATCATTGTGTATTATTTCTCTAAAAATATCACCGGGCAGTATTCTCTCAGGACAGTGTGCTAGATAAATGTCGTCTGGAATTTTGAAAGGGGTAAGTTTTTCCACAAGTGGTTTAACCACTTTTCTACATGTCAT
>JANWVL010000110.1 GCA_025056655.1 Candidatus Methylacidiphilales bacterium | reverse complement strand
GCGTTGTGGGAAGCGAGGAGTTGGGCAGAGAGTGTAGATGGACTGCCAGGATAGTAGATTTGGTTTCCGAGATATGCAGCGGGTGTGTTCCACGTGGCTGGATTTGTATTCAGCATGGGTGTATTGTAAACGGTGTAGGTGAAGACGCCTCCGCCATACGTCCGTGTCCATGGCGGTGGGTCATTGATCTCCGTGCTTGTAGGAGAAGCGCCGAAGGGTGAGGAGGCGTTGATGCCAGTATCGATCACGTAGGTGCCACCTGCGCCGGCGATGGTGCCTGCTGCTAGAGCGGCGCCGGTCATGGTTGCGACGCTGGGGCCGACACCGCCTTTCCATGCGTTGAAGGCTTGGACGATGTTTTGGGAGGCGCCGGGGGTGTTGTCACCGAAGAAGTAAGTGACTTGCGCATGAACTGAGGCTGTAGCGACAAACCATGATGTGAGGATGAGGAGCCGTGTGGTGTTCATGGTTGTGGTCTTAGCACACATTGTTGCTTGATAGCAAGGAGCTTAAAGTAAAAATTTTGATGAAGAATTGTCACAGAAATGAGATATTTTTCCGCATTGGCGGCAGGGGGATTTTCTCTAAGTGGGTAAGGCAAGGGTAATGGGTGTTTATTTTACTAAATTTTAGTGAAAAACATCATTCTGGATGTGGTCTTTCGAGGATTGTGTTGAGAGGAATTTGGAGGTCGTAGGCGAGATTGGCGAAATCTTCTGGAGGTGAGGCTGTGAAGGTGAGGCGACGGCTGTCTGCGGGATGGTCGAAGGCGAGACGATAGGCGTGAAGCATTTGCCTGGGGATCGGCGGGAGATCGGGGAGTTGAGCGCGGCGGCCGGCGTAGAGGGCATCGCCAAGGATCGGATGGCCAAGGTGGGCGAGATGCACGCGGATCTGATGGGTGCGGCCTGTGTGGGGACGGCAGAGGAGGAGGGCAGCTTGGGGGGATTGGTGCAGGAGACGATAGTCGGTGAGGGCTGGGCGGCCGGCGCCGGGGAGGACGGCCATTTTTTTGCGTTGCGTGGGGTGACGGCCGATAGGGCCTTCGCAGCGGCCTTGGGGGTGACGGAGAGTGCCGTGGACGATGGCGAGGTAGTGTTTTTCGACGGAGCGTGAGGCGAATTGGGCAGCGAGGAGGGCATGGGCGTGGTCGTGCCGAGCGATGAGGAGAAGGCCGGAGGTGTGGGCATCGAGACGATGGACGATGCCGGGACGATCGGAGCCGGCCCGGGTGGAGAGGGATTGAGGGCCGTAGCGGGCGAGGAGGAGTTGGGAGAGGGTGCCGCGAAAATGGCCCGAGGCAGGGTGGACGACGAGGCCGGGAGGTTTGTTGAGGACGATGAGGTGGTCGTCCTCGTAGAGGAAGGCGGAGTCAGGGAGGCGGTTGTGCGTTTCCCCCTCTTCCATGGCGGCTGAGGAGGGAGCTGCGTCGCAAGGCACAGCGAGATGAAGAGTGGTGTGGAGAGGAGGCGGCTCGGCGCAGGAGAGGAGAGGGACGCCCTCGGAGGTGGTGAGGCGGCCGGCTTTGATCTGGCGTTGGATCCAGGTGCGGGAACGGCCGGTGATGCGAGCCAGGGCGATGTCAAGACGGGTGCGAGCGAAGGGTTGGAGGGCTTCGGGCGAGATGACGGTGGGGGAACTAGGAGGCAGAATGGCGGACATGATGGGGGACGTTGGCAAACGTGGGCAAAAATGTAGCAGAGAGGCGGTGTGCGGTCGAGACCCTGAGGCAGGCTCGAAATGGCGCAGGACGACCCAGGGAAGAGGGAAGGCGCAGTGGCTGGAGCAGGGTGGAGCGGGCAGGAGGACGAGAGAGCGGACGTTGCGGGGAAAAAGGAGGCTTGACGTGGGGAAGAGAGAGACTAGGTTGGGCATGGCTCAAAGTTCTGTGTCCAAGAGGAAGTGGTGAGCTGAGTAGGTTCTCCACTTTTTTTTTGCTTGGACATGGCGGTTTGGGCCTAGAGAGAAGTGAGTATGAGTCAAGAAATTGCGGCGATATTTGATTACCTGGAGAAAGACCGGGGCATAAAGCGGCCACTAGCCGTGGAGGTTGTGCGGCAAGGGCTCGTGGCGGCTGCACGGAAGTGTATGGGGCAAGAGACCAATGTGAAAGTTGAGATCGATGCCAAGACGGGGAAATACAAGGTGTTTGCCCCGCTGAAGATCGTCGAGCACGCGACGAATGACCCCTCGAAGATTTCGCTCGCGCGGGCCCGTGAGAAATATCCAGAAGCACAAGTAGGGGAGGTGCGAGATTTTGAAGTGATGCCGAAAGATTTCGGGCGGATCGCGGCGCAGGTCTTCAAACAGACGCTAAATCAAAATCTGCGGCAGATCGAGCGAACGATGATCTATGAAGAATTTAAGGACCGAGAAAACACAATTGTGATGGGCACCGTGCGACGCATCGACCACGGCGACGTCTATGTGGACTTGGGGAAGTATGAAGCTTTGTTGCCCGCTAAGGAGCGAATCGCAGGCGAAGATTTGCAGCCTGGCGACCGTATTCGGGCTTACGTTTTATCCGTGGACAATAGCGGACGGGGAACGGGCATTACGTTATCCCGCAGTCACCCGAACTTTGTGAAGAAGCTTTTTGAGTTGGAAGTCACCGAACTAGCCGACGGCACAATCACGATCAAAGCCCTAGCACGCGAAGCAGGATATCGCACGAAAATCGCCGTGGCCACAACCAAGGAGAAGATTGATCCAGTGGGGGCTTGCGTCGGTGTCCGCGGAGCGCGAGTGAAAAATATCGTGCGCGAATTGAATAATGAAAAAATCGACTTGTTCCGATGGACAGATAACGTCAAGGAACTAGCAGTGGATGCCTTGAAGCCCGCAAAGCTCAAAAATGTCGTCGTAGATGAGCAAAATAAGCGGCTCAAGGTGACTGTAGATGAGGATAACTACTCACTCGCGCTCGGACGACGCGGACAAAATGCGCGCCTCGCCTCCAAGATTTTAGGTTACGAGATAGACATCATCAAAGAGGAAACCGGAACAGCCGGATTCGCCGAGAAACTCGCACGGGCAACCCAAATGCTCTCTCAAGATTTAGACATCCCTGCAGACATCGCGGAGAAAATTTTAAGAGCTGGATTTAGTTCAGGAAAAGAGATCACTCTGATCGAAGAATCGGACTTCCTCGAGGCCACGGCAGACCTCGATCCCGAGTTAGCAAAGAAAATCTATCATGCTGCCTTGAATAAATACCAAGAAACGCAGGAGGAATGATCAACCCTTCCCTTCCCCTTCGCTTGAAGCCCACCTATGCCAGCCAAAAGAAAACATATTGACCCCACCCTCGATCAAGAGGACTTAAACGATGCCGATAATCCAACGGCCACGGTGAAAAAAAAGAAAAGCAAACCCAAACCGGCCGACGAAGCTCTCACCGAAACCTCTAAAAAAAACCCTACTACCACCGCTGCCCCCAAGAAATCTTCAAAAGACATAAGCGAATCCCAATCTCAAACTCACGTCCAAGAACCAAACCCTGATTCAAAATCTGCCACCAATTCGAACTTAAATATTATCAGTCAACTCCGTGCAGCAGCCGCAACCAAAACCACTTCCCCAACCCCTCGCCGACATTCCCTGCTGACCTCCCTAGAGGAAAAGTTAAACACCCCTCCCAATCCCCCCACAACACAAACCCCACCGCCTCCAAGCAATCCCCCTTCCCCTTCCGCTGCCCCCTCTCCAGCGACTTCTGGCCCCACATCTCATACCTCGCCTCCTCCCTCCTCCCCTCCGCCTCCTGGAGCATCCCAAGCCACTCTCGTCCCCGCAAGCAAATCATCCACCGATAACAAAACCGTCGTTATCAAACCCCCCATCGTCGTCAAAGAGCTTGCAGTCGCACTCGGCCTCAAGCCCTTCCAGCTCCTCCACCACATGATGGAGCTCAATATCTTCGCCACGCTCACTCAACCCCTTGAAGAAGAAGTTGCCCGTAAAGTCTGCAACAAACTCGGTTTCACCCTACAAGTCGAAAAACGCGATAAACAAGCCTCTCAGCAAACCTCCCCCACTCAATCAACCCAGCCTACATCAAAAATCCATCCCCCCAAACACCCCCCACAACCCACCGCACCGACCGACATCCGACCACGACCTCCGATTATCACCTTCATGGGACACGTCGACCACGGCAAGACCTCCCTACTCGACTGCATACGAAAAACAAAAGTCGCTGCTGGTGAAGCCGGAGGCATCACCCAACACATCGGCGCCTATACCGTCGAACACAACGGACAACTCATCACCTTCCTCGACACCCCAGGCCACGAAGCTTTCACCGCCATGCGCGCCCGTGGCGCCAACATCACAGACATCGCCGTCATCGTCGTCGCAGCCGACGACGGCATCATGCCACAAACCCTCGAAGCCATCAATCACGCCCGCGCAGCCAAAGTCGCCATCATGGTAGCCATCAATAAGATCGACCTCCCCAACGCCAACCCCATCAAAGTCAAATCCCAACTCCAAGAAAAAGGCCTCGTCCCCGAAGAATACGGCGGCGACACCATCGTCTGCGAAGTCTCGGCCACCAAAAACATCGGCATCGACCACCTCCTCGAAATGATGCTCCTCCAAGCCGAAATGCTCGAGCTCAAAGCCGACTACCACCCCCCCGCACACGGCCGCATCATCGAATCACAACTCGAACAAGGCCGCGGCCCCACCGCCACCGCCATCGTCCAAAAAGGCACCCTCAAAGTCGGCGATGTCATCATCTGTGGCCCCTACTACGGCCGTATCAGAGCTCTCATCAACGATAAAGGCCAAAACGTCAAAACCGCCACCCCAAGCATACCCGTCCGAATTCTCGGCTTAAACGGTGTCCCCACACCCGGCGAAAGCTTCGAAGTCAAAAAAGACGAACGCGAAGCCCGCCAAATTAGTGAAGAGCGACAAGAAAATCTCCGCAAACAAAAACTCGACCAAGCCCCGAAGATCACCTTGGAAAACATCTTCCAAGCCATGAGCGGAAACCAAAAGAAAACCCTCCGCATCCTCCTAAAATGCGACGTCCAAGGTTCCCTCGAAGCCATCCAACACCAGCTCAACAACATCAAAAGCAACAAAGTTGACCTCGAAATCATCCATGCCGCAGTCGGCCCCATTAGTGAGACAGACATCATGCTCGCAAAAGCCTCCGGCGGCATCGTCATCGGATTCAACACAAAAACCGAAAGCAACGCCGTCAACGCCGCAAAGCGAGAATCCGTCCAAATCAAACTCTACAGCATCATCTATGAGCTCGTAGATCAAGTCAAAGAAGCCATGTCCGGCCTCCTCGATCCAGAGCTCCGCGAAACCATCATCGGCACAGCCCTCGTCAAAAAAGTCTTTCAACTCAGCAAATTTAACGTCGCCGGATCCATCGTCCAAAACGGCCGTATCCTCCGCAACGCACGCGCACGCGTCCTCCGCAACAAACAACCTGTCTACGACGGCAACATCGCAACCCTAAAACGATTCCAAGACGACGTCAACGAAGTCCGATCAGGCCTAGAATGTGGCATCCGCCTAGGCAACTTCAACGAATATCAAGAAAACGACATCATCGAATGCTACCAACTCGAAAAAATCCCACAAAGTCTCTGACCTATCCAACCCCTCCCTCCCCCCCACACTCATGAACACACAACGCACCCTCCGAGTCGGAGAACTCATCCTTCACCATCTCCCCACCCTCATCCGCCAACACACCGACCTCGAAGGACACTTTATCACCATCACCGAAGTCGATGTCACCCCCGATCTCCGCCAAGCCCACATCTACTTCTCCATCCTGAACTCAAACATCCCCCACACAGACATCCTCGAAATCCTCCAAAAACACCGCCACCCGTGGCAACAACAACTCGGAAAAATCCTCAAAACAAAATTCACCCCCTGCCTCACCTTCCACCTCGACGACGAGCACCAACAAAAAACCCTCCGCCTACTCGACATACTCGATCATCTCGAACCCAACAGTTAACCACACCCATTCAAAAGAATTAAAAAAACAAAAAAGTTTCCCCCCAAAATAAATCAGGCAATATCCCGAGCATGAATGCTCCCCAAGCCCCTTCCCCCATCGAGAGCCCAAAAGAAATCCTCGAAAGCATCTTGGGTCACCTAGGCTTCACATTTGAAATCCAAGAAACACAAGAACTCGAAGGCCCCACACTCAACATCTTCACCCGCGAACCCGGCCGCCTCATCGGACGCAACGGACACACCCTCGAAGAGCTCGAATACCTCCTCAACCGCATCATCGAATCCCAACACGAAATCCACTCCCCTTCCCCCGAACGCAAAAAAAACGAACACCCAAAAATCCGCATAGACGTCGAAAACTACCGCAAAACTGAACGCGACCAATTCCTCGCACGCTGGAAAGAACGCGCAGAAAAAGTCCGTGCCACAGGCCAACCCATCAAACTTCCCCCAATGAACTCCTACAACCGTCTCCTCATCCACCAATACTTCAAAGATGACCCCGATATCCAAACCCGCAGTGAGGAAATCAACGACCGTTCCGGTCTAAAATGCATCATCATCGAACCCCGCAAAAAATAACCCACACCCCCCCAAAAACTCCATGAAAAAAGCCCTCATCACCGGCATCACAGGCCAAGATGGCTCATACCTCGCAGAGCTCCTCCTCAGCAAAGGATACGAAGTCCACGGCATCATCCGCCGCTCCAGCTCCTTTAATACAGAACGCATCGATCACCTCTACAAAGACCGCCATGAAAAAGACGTGCGCTTATTCCTACACTACGGAGACCTCACAGACTCCTCAAATATCATCCACCTCCTCTACGACATCCGCCCAGATGAAATCTACCACCTAGGCGCTCAAAGCCACGTCCGCGTAAGCTTCGACATGCCCTTAGCCACAGCCGACATGACAGCACTCAGCACCACCCGAATCCTCGAAGCCATGCGACAAGTCGGCATCAAAAGCCGATTCTATCAAGCCTCCAGCAGCGAAATGTTCGGCAAAGTCCAAACCGTCCCACAAAACGAACAAACACCATTCTACCCACGCAGCCCCTACGCCGTCGCCAAAGTCTATGCCTACTGGATCACCGTCAACTACCGCGAATCCTACAACCTCCATGCCAGCAATGGCATCCTCTTCAATCACGAAAGCCCCCGTCGCGGCGAAACCTTCGTCACACGAAAAATCACACGCGCCGTAGCCCGCATCAAAGCCGGAATCCAAAAAGAACTCTACCTCGGCAACCTCGATGCAAAACGCGACTGGGGCTACGCCCCTGAATACGTCGAAGCCATGTGGCTCATGCTCCAGCAAGACAACCCCGACGATTACGTAATCGCCACAGGCGAGACCCACTCCGTCCGCGAATTCGTCGAAGAAGCATTCGCCTACGTCAACCTCGACTGGAGAGATTACGTCCGCTTCGATCCACGCTACCTGCGCCCCGCAGAAGTCGACCTCCTCATCGGAGACGCCTCCAAAGCCAAAAAACGCCTCGGTTGGGAACCCAAAGTCCGATTCAAAGAACTTGTCAAAATAATGGTCGAAGCCGATTGTGAACTACTCGATCGCCAACTCAAAGGCCTTGATATCCGTGCCTAACCCATGGAAAAAAACGCCCCGATTTACGTCGCCGGTCACCGCGGACTAGTCGGCTCAGCCATCGTCCGCGCACTCCAAAAAAAAGGCTACAGCTCGATCCTCACCCGCACACGAGCTGAGCTTGACCTCAAAAATGCAGAAGCCGTCGCAACCTTTTTTGAACAACATCGCCCCCAATATGTCTTCCTTGCTGCAGCCAAAGTCGGCGGCATCCTCGCCAACGATACCTATCCCGTTGATTTCCTCCTAGAAAATCTCGCCATCCAAAACAACGTCATCTCCGCAGCTCATCGCTACGGCGTTCGCAAACTCCTCTTCCTCGGCAGCTCATGCATTTACCCCAAGTTTGCACCCCAACCCATACCCGAAAGCGCCCTCCTCAACGGCCATCTAGAGCCCACCAACGAAGCCTACGCCATCGCCAAAATCGCCGGTATAAAGCTCTGCCAAGCCTACCGCAAACAATACGGCTGCAACTTCATCTGCGCCATGCCTACCAACCTCTACGGGCCCAACGACAACTATCACCCTGAGCATTCCCACGTCATCCCTGCTCTGATCCGCAGATTCCACGAAGCACGCATCAATCAACACCCAACCATCACCATCTGGGGCACAGGCACCCCACGTCGAGAATTCCTCTACTCAGACGATCTTGCAGATGCATGCCTCTTCTTAATGGATCACTACGACGACCCAGAAATTATCAACGTCGGCTGCGGCCAAGATATCACAATCGCAGAACTAGCACATCTCATCGCCAAAATCACAGGATACACCGGCAAACTGATTTTCGATCCGAGCAAGCCCGATGGCACTCCGCGTAAACTCCTCGATATCTCTAAAATCCAAGCTCTCGGCTGGAAAGCCACAACACCCCTAGAAAAAGGCCTAGAAGCCTCCTATAGTGATTGGTTACAAAAAAATCAATCTCTGAAATAACAACCGTTGTGCTTCATGCTTTCCCGCAAACAACAATTTTACTATCAGATCCTCCAGCTCATTGATGCATTCCTCCTCTCATTCGCCCTCTACCTCGCTTTCTGGCTTCGATCCGAAGTGATGCCCTACTTCCTACTCGAGCCCATAGAAAGCATCACTTTTTACAACTACCTCTGGCTCATCGGCATAATCCTTCCCCTAGGCCCGTTATTACTCGAGTTTAACGGCCTCTACCGCGGCAGCATGATACGCCGCCTGCGCCAGCTCATCTGGCCGATCATCCGTGCCATCGCCTTTCTCACCCTCGTTTTAGCTGCTACCACCCTCGCTCTCAAAATCCCAGAAAACGTCATGAGTCGTGGCGTCTTTGTCGCCTACATCCCTTGCTCCACGGCATTAATTGTTCTCCGCGAGTATCTCTTCCGTCGCTGGCTCATCCAAAAAAGCCGCAACGAAGCCGATCGCCAGCATATCCTCATCTGCAGCGATGCCGCCTCTTTTCATCGTTGGCAAAATGAATTTCAATCACAACCCATCTCCAGCTATGCCATCAAAGGACACATCTCACTTGAGGATGTTCAACGCGAAGAATTCCTAAAACGCCTCCACCAAGAAAACATTGACCTCGTCGTAGTCGAGCTACACGAACGCCATCTCCACACATGCAGCGAAATAGTTCAAGCTTGCGAAACAGAAGGTGTCGAAGTCTGGGTCACCGCCGATTTCCTTCGCACCTCCCTCGCTCGCCCATCTTTCGACAAATTTTACGGCCGTCCCCTCCTAATCTTCCGCACTACCCCCGACAGCTCTTTCCAGCTCCTCTGTAAAAGCCTAATCGATCGCATCGGAGCATTAATTCTCCTCATCACTCTCTCACCACTCTTTCTCCTGATTGCTGCGGCTATCCTCGTCACAAGTGGACCTCCCATTTTCTATTCGCAACCTCGAAGCGGACGATACGGCCGCGTCTTTCGTATGCACAAATTCCGCACCATGATCAAAGATGCAGAAAAGCTGCAACCCGAGCTCCAAGCTAGAAATGAAATGCGCGGTCCAGTTTTCAAAATTGAAAACGATCCACGCATCACCCCCATCGGCCGTTTCCTACGGCGCTGGAGCCTAGATGAGCTACCCCAGCTATGGAACGTCTTGCGCGGAGAAATGAGCCTCGTCGGCCCACGCCCCTTGCCCGTCTATGAGACTGAAAATTTCTCCGACTACTCGCAACGACGCCGAATGAGTGTCCGCCCCGGCTTGACCTGCCTATGGCAAGTCGCTGGACGCAACGAAATCAAAGATTTCAGCGACTGGGTGCGCCTAGACCTCGAATACATCGACAACTGGAGCCTCTGGCTGGACATCCAGATCCTCCTCCGCACCATCCCCGCAGTATTAGCAAGACGTGGCGCTAAATAAATCTCTGGCTTCACACACCGATATCCTCATTCCAGAGCGCAGGATGTCTCGCAATAAAGTCCCGCATCAGAGCCATACAAGCTTCATCCTGTAACACGCAGACATCGACCCCCTCTCGAGCAAGCCAGTCTTCTGCACCACGAAACGTCTGATTTTCCCCCACCACCACTCTTGGAATCTTATAGAGAATCACTGCTCCGCTGCACATCGGGCAAGGCGACAACGTGGTGTATAGAACACACTCACGATATACAGAGGCCGTACGACGCCCGGCATTCTCCAGGCAATTCATCTCAGCATGATGAATCACACTGCCACGTTGCACGCGCTGATTATGCCCGCGGCCAATCACCTCACCGCGATATACCAGCACAGATCCAATCGGAATGCCTCCTTCAGCCAGCCCCTTCTTGGCTTCTTCTAGGGCTAGTGACATATAGTGCTGATCCATTTGCATAACGTTTATCCTTCTAACCCGGTTGTCTCAGGCCATCCCATGCGACAATTCAAAATTTGAATAGCCTGCGATGCAGCGCCCTTTCCCAGATTATCAATCGTCGAAAAAACAATCAGCCGCCCCGTGCGTGAATCTAGATGCCACGCTATCTCAGCACGATTCGTGCGTTGAACGTTGCGCATATCAGGCATGACTTCTGTAGCGCGCATCACGGAGATAAACGGCTCACTTGTATAGTCTCGTTCATAAGCAGCATGAATTTCCGCCTCAGATACATTGGCCTTAAGCATAACCACAATCGTAGTCCAGATGCCCCGATGCCACGGAGCGAGATGAGGTATAAAGGTCACACACACGTTCTCTTCGGCTGCAAGCGAAAGTTCTTGCTCAATCTCACTCACATGCCGATGTAACGGCAAGCCGTAGGCACGAAAGTTTTCGTTTACCTCTCCAAACAAGTAAGCCAGGTCTGCCTTTTTTCCTGCCCCACTTACGCCGCTGGCAGAGGTTATGGTGATGGAGTTAGCCTCGATGAGCTTTCGGCGAAGCAACGGAACAAGTGGAAGGAGAATACTCGTGGGATAACACCCCGGCGCAGCTAGCAAATTGTATTGGGGAATCATCTCGCGTCTGATCTCTGGAAGCGCATAGCAAGCTTGACTAAGTAAACTCGGCGCGGGATGAGGATGGCCATAAAAGGCCTCATAACGTGCAGCCTCTCGCAATCGAAAATCCGCGCTCAGATCAATAACAATCTTTCCCATCTGAATAAGCGGAACAGCATATTCAGCCGCCAGCCCATGCGGAACGGCCAAAAAAAAGACTGAAGCAAGATGAGCCAACTCATCCAGGTGTGGATTGCTAAAACGCAGGTCAGTTTTGCGAGGAAGCGCTGGGATTTTGCGTTCAAGCAGTTCACCTGCGTTTTGGCGCGATGTCACAGCCTGAAGCTGTAAATGCGGATGGCGAAGGGTAAGACGGACAAGCTCCTCCCCTGTGTAACCGGAGGCTCCAATAATGACGACAGGTGTGAGGGACACGACTTATCGTTTGGAGAACTGGAAGCGCTTTCGGGCGCCAGGTTGTCCTGATTTCTTACGCTCCTTAGCGCGAGGATCACGGGTGAGAGCGCCGATTTTTCGAAGGATGGCTTTATTTTCGCTATTGATTTTGACGAGGGCCCGCGCCGTGGCCAGCTTGAATGCTCCTGCTTGACCCTGCAAGCCGCCACCTTCGGCTCTGGCCTCGATATCAAATTTGCGAATGCTGTCAGTAGCCTGGAGGCTCTTTAAGGCCTCAAGCTGCATATTTAGAGTGGGGAAATATTCCTCAAATGGACGCTTGTTTACGGTGATGATTCCTGTGCCGGGCTTCACACGGGCAATGACGACAGCCGTCTTACGGCGACCGACTGTCTCGATGTAGGATGAAGTAGCATTCATGGTATTCGATTAAAGAGTTACCGCGATAGGATTTTGTCCAGCATGAGGATGCTCCGGACCCGCGTAAACACGCAATTTTTTAAGGACAGCTCGACCAAGCCGATTATGTGGAATCATACCTTTAACGGCATTCTGGATGAGCAGTTCAGGCCGCCGCATTCGTCGTGCTTTAACGGTCTCTGCCTTATGACCTCCAATGTAGCCCGAATAGCTAGTATAAACTTTTTGTGTCTCTTTCTTACCTGTGAAAACGGCTTTAGCTGCATTAATCACAATGACGTAGTCCCCCGTATCTACGTGGGGTGTGAAGGTCGGTTTATTTTTACCGCGAAGTATAACTGCTGCCTTCGCAGCAACACGGCCCACCACTGCATTATTCGCATCAATCAGATACCAGCGAGGACGTTGCTCTTCCTTCTTTGCGCTATACGTCTTCATACCAAAGGAGCACAGCATAAAAGCGAAATCAGGCAGCGTTGTCAAAGCATTTTGCAGACACCCTCCCCCCTCACACGTCAGGCACAAGCCACAACCTTAGATGAAAGGGAAGACACCTCCGACTCTCGACTCTCGATAAATCTCGGCGCAAACAGGTTAATTTTTCTTAAATACCCAAAGCTTGACAAAAGACGAATGGCAGGAAATGTTGATAGCCAGTATGAATTCCAAACAGCCCACCGTTCTCCCAAAGCAAAAATTTCGCGCATTCACCCTCGTCGAGCTTTTAGTCGTCATAGCGATCATCGGCATTCTGGCGAGTCTCGCTTTGCCAGGCATCACCAACGCTGTAAATGAAGCTCAAATGACGGCTGCCATCAATAATCTACGTCAACTCTACACCATTGCCATGCAGATGTCTCTCGACGCTAGCACAACGGGCAGCGATCGCATCGGTTGGCCAGCCAACATTACTAATCCCTCTCCCCCCTCCAATTGCTCCGCCTACTACCGAATAATGCAAGAAAACGACTACATTTCACCACGTGAAATTGTCAGAATCGTTGTTGCCGCCGGTGTGCCAGTATTTTCCGGCGCAAACAATGCGACCGGCCCTGTTGATATCCCCTCTGCAAACAATGCATTTCGGATCGGTTTTGTCTCGGATGCGGATCCAGGCACTACAATATTTGCCACTACCAAAAATAAAAGCCTTCCCTGGGGCACGGGAGCTCTCACCAAAACAGCTCCTTTCGGTGAAAAAGGCTTTGTCTTCATTAGAAAAAATGGCGAAGCCCAGAAAATGAAGAAATCCATGGCCACGCAGATGGTGCAAGCTGACACCCCCCCTACTGCTCCCAATTGGCTGGATTAATCCCAATTCTCTGCACAAGCTACCCTTCTTTCTTCCGTTTGGCTTGGAGATCCCTTGCCCGTCAATTCCCGCCGCAAAATGTGCGACGCCTACTCTCTTCCCATTTACTGCTTTTTCTTCTTCTTGGCGTAACAGTTTCACCAGGGTTTTCAATGCCCGCGACTGTAGTGCGACATGACATTCCTGAAGCAATTGTCGGTTTGGATATTCTGGAAGACAAAGTCCGTCTAGCATGGCAAAGCGCACTACTCCGACTCACAGATTCACAATCTGAAACCACAGCATGGAGAAAACTTGGCCTTTCTCGCCGCGATCACGTCGGAATCAAAATTTCCACCCTCGGCGGCCGCCTCAGTGGCACTCGAATCGAACTTGTGAAAACCATCATCCAAAGCCTTCGTCAAGCTGGCATCAGCAAAATCACTGTGTGGGACAAATGGCAACGCGATATGGAACATGCTGGCTACCTTCCCCCCTCTCATCATCTCGATGCCCATATCACCTCGATCCTTCCATCACCTCCGGGAATGAGTCGCAAAGCCTTCATTGACTACCCACTCGTCGGAAACCTTGTCCCAGGCGATCTAGATTTTTTAACAGAATACCAAAGAGATCGCCTACGCCCCGAAAAATTCAAGGATCGCAAACGTTTCTTTGACCTCAAAAACGGCACTAGCAGGCGCTCGTATTTTGCCCACCCGCTTGTCCACACTTTTACTCAAGTCATCAATGTTTCTGCCCTCAATCATGATAATCTCTATGGCATACACGGCACCTTAGTCTCACTCGCTCTCGGCAGTGTAGACAACACCCTGCGCTTTACCCAAGGCCCTCGCAGCACAGACGAAGCGATCGGAGAAATCCTTGATCATCCTATTTTGAAATCAAAAGTCCGTCTCCACATTCTCGACGGTCTTCGCATCCAGTTCGCTGCTGGACCTCGTCAACACGCCGAATTTTCCCGACCTGCTGGAATCATCCTCCTTAGCCAAGACCCTGTCGCACTCGATACCGTCGGCCTCGAGCTCCTAAATGAATACCGCAAGGAAGCTCAGATGCCTCCCCTTACCCCCCAACCAGGCCATCTAGCCGCAGCCGCTGAAATTGGCTTAGGAGAAGCAGACCGCAGTCGAATACAAGTCCTCCGCTGATAGAACTAACGCGCACCGCGCCCAAAAAGCATCACGAAAATAGTCTTCAAAAAAATCGCTGCATCCAAAACGAAAGAGTAGTTCTTAATGTAATACAAATCGTATTTAAGTTTTTCGACGGCATCTTTCTCACTTTCCCCATAAGGATAGTTCACTTGTGCCCAGCCCGTAATCCCAGGCTTGACCAGATGCCTCAAATGATAATACGGAATCTTACTTTCATAGTGCTCGACCAATTTCGCCCATTCCGCCCTTGGCCCGATTAAGCTCATGTCTCCGATCAACACATTCCAAAGCTGAGGCAACTCATCTAGCCGCATCTTCCTCAGCAAAGCACCCAGCGGCGTCACACGAGGATCATTTTTCCGCGTGTAAACATCTCCCTTCTCCGGATCAGGATTGTGGATCATCGTTCGAAGCTTATACAACGTAAATGGCTTACGATATCGCCCTATCCGTGTCTGCTCGAAAAAGGCCGGTCCAGGACTCGTCAACTTAATCAATCCCGCAAGCACTAAAATAACGGGAGCAGCAGGAAGCAACAACAACAAACTCAGCCCAATATCGATCAATCGCTTAGCCTTATCGAAAGCTTCCGTCCGCGCCAGACTTAAATTATCCTCCAACGCCCATACCAAGTCCACGCGCTCCACAGGCAGCTTCTTCCAATACATACTCGAAAATGACTCCAACGTAAAAACAGGTATCCGCTTTAAATAAAACGACAAAATGCGATCCAAAAACTTCTCCGACAAATGCTCCGGATCAAAACACAAAATGATCCCTTCACACCGCTCGTCTACCTGATCAAAAGCTTTTATCGGATCACTCCCAATCTCAATCGTCTCACCTTTTCCCACCACCCGCTTTCCCCAATCAGCCTCAGTCAACCCCACCAACACAAGCTTCTGTGGCTGCTTAGCCTCCTTATAATCTCGATAAAAATCCTCCAACTCCTTCGCCCCACCGACCGCCAAGAAGTAATTTTCCCGATTATAATCCACCAGCCGATCACTCAAAAATCGCCGATAGGTCAACGACAAAGGAACAAACGACACAAAAGCCAACAACACCGCACCCCGGCTCGGCATCATCACCGCTGCATACGAGGTGAAAACATAAGCCCCCACCAACACCACTAAAAGCGCTACACCCCCAGCCAATATATGCTCAATTGTATAACGCAAGCTTTGCATATCGTTACGCCGATCGTATCCAGAGATAACGAAAAACATGAGACTGATCGCCCCCAGCGATATTAACAACACATCCGTAGCAAAAGCCTCAGGATCAAAGATACTCTGCCGCACGTATAGCGCCGCGGCGTAATAACATGCCGAAAACGTCGCCCAATCCAAAAGCAAAAGCGTTGTCGTATGAAATCGCAGCGGTGCATGTAAGACTTTTGTTAACATCACATCCTCTAATCAACATTCAACAAAACCCCCATCTGAATCATAATGCCTCCTCTTCCTAGCAGACTAACAAAAATTCTCCTTCCGTGAACCCTAAACTACTCCCCCTCACTTCCTTCTCCAACCCTCAGCACAGGCTGCTCAGACTCAATCGCACCCACCGTCCCAAGACCCTGAAGTTTCCGCTCCACAGCACGAGTCCGCGTCTCCACTTTCTCAAGCTCTTTACTCGCTTGATCAAAACGCGCCTTCACGGCTCCAACCCACTCCGCAAACTTTCCGAATTCCACACGGACTTCGTTCAACACCCGCCACACCCGAGCCGATTGCTCTTGAATAGCCAGCGTCTTGAAGCCGATCTGCAGGCTATTCAGCAGTGCCGTAAAGGTCGTCGGCCCAGCCACAACGACCCGATACTTTTGCTGTAGCTCTTGCACAAGTCCCACCTGACGCACGGCCTCAGCATACAACCCCTCAGTCGGTAGATACATAATAGCAAAATCCGTCGTGCGTGGAGGTCGCAAATATTTCTGCGAAATCTCCTTAGCCGCTTCTATAACAGCTCGCCGCACCTCTCGAGTCGCAACCTCGACGGCCGCACTATCCCCTCTTTCTGAAGCCTCTACAAGCCGTTGATAATCCTCCATCGGAAACTTTGAATCTACCGGCAGCCACACTTCACTCTCCCCCTCGCGCCCAGGAAGCCGTATCGCATACTCCACGACTTCCCGTGATTGAGGATCCGGTTTAACGTTCACCGCATACTGATGCGGAGCGAGCATCTCGCTGATCAAAACGCCCAGTTGAATCTCCGCCCACGTGCCGCGCTGCTTCACATTCGTCAACACGCGCTTCAATTCTCCCACGCCACTGGCAAGCGACTGCATTTCCCCTAATCCGCGCTGCACAAGCTCAAGCCGTTCTGATACGACTGAGAAAGATTCGCTCAACCGTTTATCTAACGTGTTCTGCAGACGCTCATCCACTGTGTGTCGTATACGATCGAGCTGCACGGCGTTATCTTCTTGCAAGCTTCTCAAGCGACCTTCCACAGTCGCTCGCACCGCATCAAGCCGCTCTTCGATCCGTTGTCCTAGCCGATCCAGTGTCTCTTGCAGACGCGATTGAAGCTGATGCAAAACTTGCTGTTGCATCTGATGAGCCGCTTCCGTGCGTTGACTCAGATTAGCTGAAAAATCCAGCAGACTCCGCTGCACAGCCTGACTGCCCTCTTGCGCTTGTTTTAATAGCACCTGCGTCTCCTCCCTTGATGCAGCCTGTAACTCTTGCCGAAACAAAGAAAACTCTTGCTGAAAATAGGTTTGCAGCTCTCCGATGCGCTCACGCACAGCGATTAACAAAGCTTGCCTCGCATTTTCTTCTTTTTGGGCTAAAGCATCAGCCATTTCACGAAACTGCCGCCTGAAAATCCAAATGATACCTGCCGCTAAAATTCCCCCCAGGCATGCAAAAGCGATAATTTCGATTAACATAAATCCTTGTTAGCCCACCTCGAAGCGTTAGAAAAGGAACGTCTATGCAATATCGCCGCTTAGGCCGATCTGGTCTTAAAGTCTCTGCACTCTCCTTTGGCTCTTGGGTCACTTTTGCTCAGCAAATCTCTTACGAGACTGCCCGCGATCTCATGCGCACGGCTTATGACCACGGCGTGAATTTTTTTGATAACGCCGAGGCCTATGCCATGGGACGCTCCGAAGAAACCATGGGCGCAATCCTCCACGAGCTCGGTTGGCCACGCGATACCTACATCCTCTCCTCAAAAGTCTTCTGGGGAGGCGATCGCCCCACACAAGTCGGCCTCAGTAGAAAACATATCACCGATGCCTGCCATGCAGCCTTGAAGCGCCTTCGCACGGATTACCTCGATCTCTATTTTTGTCATCGTCCTGACCCCGATACTCCGACAGATGAAATTGTGGAGACAATGACTCTCCTGATTCGCCAAGGCAAAATTCTCTACTGGGGCACGTCTGAATGGACAGCCGCACAGATTGCAGAGGCCGCTGGCATCGCTCGATCCACGCACGCCATTGCCCCTACTATGGAGCAACCCGAATACAACCTCTTTCGCCGCCAACGCGTCGAGATCGAATACGCGCCACTCTATTCCTCAATCGGCTTAGGCCTCACCACCTGGTCCCCCCTTGCCTCTGGTCTCCTCACTGGAAAACACCAAGCCTGCCGCCCCGCAGAAGGTTCCCGCCTCAGCATGGAGATGTATTCATGGCTTCGCCAAAAGACCATCGATCATCCCTCCTTTCCACAAAAAGCCCAAATCATCCAACAACTTCAAGCTTTCGCGCACTCCCTTTCTATCAGCCTTCCGCGCCTTGCCATCGCATGGTGCCTAAAAAATCCATATGTGTCCACGGTCATCCTCGGTGCTTCCCGAGTGGAGCAGCTTCAGGAAAACTTACAAGCCCTCAACGATACTGAGAAACTCACACCCGAGGTGCTAAATCAAATCGAACAAATAGTCGGCAACAAACCTCTCCCCTTTGATAATCCATAGCCCTGCACCATGTCACGATTTAATCTTCCCCCGCAACTTTTTTCCGGCAACGCCAACCGTCCACTCGCTGAAGCCATTGCCCGCTGCCTCTCCGTCGAGCTTGGAGTCGTCAACGTAACCACTTTCCCCGACGGCGAGACCTTTGTGAAATACCACGACAATATCCGCGGTCGCGACCTCTTCATCCTGCAGCCCACTTCGCCCCCCACCAATCACAACATCATGGAGCTGCTCATCATGATCGATGCAGCTCGGCGCGCGTCCGCCGCGCGGATTACCGCCGTGATCCCGTTCTACGGTTACGCCCGGCAAGACCGCAAAGATCAACCACGCGTCCCGATCACAGCGAAACTCATCGCCAATCTCCTTGTCGCCGCGGGAGCCAACCGCATTCTAGCCATGGATCTCCATGCCCAGCAGATCCAGGGCTTCTTTGATATTCCCGTGGATCATCTCTACGCTGCCCCCGTGATTTACAAATACGTGCAAACGCTCGGCCTTGAGAATCTCACCGTCGTCTCTCCAGACGTCGGCGGGATGAAAATGGCATCGTATTACTCACAGATGCTTCACGCTGGCCTGGCTCTAGTCGTGAAACGCCGCACGAGCGCTACGGAGACTGAAGTGCAGTTTGTCGTCGGCGACGTAAAAGGTCGCGACGTCCTCCTAGTGGATGATTTGACGGAGACTGCCGGCACACTCACGAGCGCGGCACGCGTTCTAAAAGAACATGGTGCTCGTCGCATTTTCGCGGCCGTTTCTCATGCGATATTGACGGATCTTGCCATTGAGCGATTGATGCATTCGCCCATAGAAGAGCTGATCACCACCAATAGCACACCTGTAAAATGCCCAGCGGGCTGTAATATTCGAGTTCTCGACGTAGCGCCCTTACTGGCCGAAGCGATTGATCGCATCCACGCCGATCAATCGATCTCTTCACTGTTTGAAATCAAGAACTCAGCGAGCTAAGCCGCTCGATCACTTGCCGTGCGTAGGCTTCGCTGTTTTCAGCATTTAAGAGGGCGGAAACGATGACCACACGCTGCGCGCCGGCTGCAATTACAGAGGGCAACCGCTCCAGCGTGATGCCTCCAATGCAAAAAAGTGGGATGGGATCGATGTAGTGGGTAGCTTCTCTGATCTTTTCAAGGCCGATCGGAGGGTAATCCGGCTTGGTCTGAGTAGAGTAGAGTGGTCCGAAGCCGATGTAATCCGGCTGCACGATTTTTGCTGCCCTCACTTGATCTAGACTGTGCGTGGAGAGTCCGACAAGGCGTTGTGAACCAATAATCATGCGGACGTCTGAGACTGAGAGATCGTCTTGACCGACGTGGACTCCATCTACGGGGAGTTCGGCTGCCCATGCAGCGTAATCGTTTAAGATTAAAAGTCCCCGTTGCGCGTGAATTGTAGGGGCTACAAGCTCCACGAGAGAGCGAACGCGATTATGGGATTCGTTTTTTAAGCGGAGTTGAAAAAGCCTCACTCCTGCGCGAAGAAGCTCTGCAGTTTTTTTTATGAAGGCAGAATCAGAGGGGAGATAGGCGGAATCCAAAATCGCATAGAGGCGAGATTGGCGAAGTATTTTTTGGCGTTGAGGTAATTTCATGGCTGCGACTGGGCTGATTGTCGCTCTCGAGCCGCTCGCCACTGCTCAAAAGTCATGATTTCAAGTGGTTTTTGTTTTTTTTGCTGACGCTCCTGGTTAGTCAAATCCATGGCGCGGAGGTAAGCGCGATATTCTTGCAGTTCTCGTTGGTCTCGGCTTCGTCGATCTGTGCCGATGGGGAAAGAGACGGAGGTGCCTACGCCTACGCCGATTCCGCTGGATCGCGAACCCCACCCTGTGCCGACACCGATGCCGACGCGCATATCGGGACCGCGAGCGCCTCCCCATGTGGGTTGCTGTTGGGCACATCCCCCCAAGGCGACACAAATTGCTAGACTAAGGGGGAGATAGAAGGCTGGCTGTTTCATGTTATAGAGCATACGTTTTGCGCTTCAAAATGCAAACGGACTGTATCTTGCTATAATCAGGGATTGTCGTAGGCTAGGCCGAATATGGCAGGGCGACTTGGTATCATTGCGGGGCGCGGCAAGTATCCGGCAGCGGTGGCGCGTTCTGCTCGAGATCAAGGGGTGGAGGTGAAGGTGGTTGCTTTTTATGATGAGACGGATGAGGAGTGGGTCAAGAATTATGATACGACGTGGTTGCGGGTGGGGCAGTTGGGGAGGATGTTGCGTGTCTTGGAGGATGGGGGGGTGGCGGAGGTGATTATGGCGGGGCAGATTCGGCCGGCGAATTTGTTTGAGCTTCGGCCGGATTGGAAAGCCTTGATGTTGCTTGCTCGGTTGAAGGAGCGGAATGCGGCTTCGATATTTGGTGCGATTGCAGATGAGTTGGAGGCGCGGGGGATAAAGGTGTTGCCGGCGACTCGTTATGTGGAGCATTGGCTGGCGAAGAGCGGCCATTGTGCGGGGCCGATACCGAAAGAGCGGACGTTGGAGGATTTGCGGTATGGGTTTCAAATCGCGAAAAAAATAAGCGAATGGAAGATCGGTCAGGCGGTGGTGGTGAAGCAAGGGACGGTCTTAGCGGTGGAGGCGTTTGAGGGCACGGATCCGATGATTCGACGGGGTGCGGAGCTTGGGAAACGGAAGGGGTGTGTGTTGGTGAAGGTGAGTGAGCCGAATCAGGATATGCGATTTGATGTGCCTGTGGTGGGCGAGCGAACGGTGGAATTGGCGCGGGAGTATGGTGTGACGGCGATCGGTGTGGAAGCGGGGAAGACTTTGATTATTGATCCGCCGGCAGTGGAGAGGTTGTGCGAGTCGTATCGGGTGACGTTGTGGGGGATGGAGTCTCCGTCGGCTCTAGGGGCGGAGCTGTCGAGTTGATGGGGACGAGGTCGAGGTCTTTATTTTGGAGGCGAGGAATTGTGATTTCGGTGTCGTTGGCTAGGTTGCGGATGATGGCGTTTTCCGAGGTGGCTTTGATGAGGCGGTATTGTTGAGATTGGAATTCGAAGTCTTCGCCTTGGCGGACGCGAATTTCTTGGTTGGTGCGACCGGGGAGCAGGGGGATCAGGACAGCGCTGGAGTCGGGGGAAATCGTGATTTTATTTAATACAAGGGTGATGGGGACACCGATGCGCTCATCGACGATGTCGAGCTCCGAGACGTCCACTTCTTCGGTGAGATTGGTGGATTCGTTGAATTGTGTCTGGCGTTTGGGGCGGTAGGCGTCGATGATGAAATGTTGGAAGACGCGGTCGCGCTCGGGTAGGAGTTTAGCGGCTTCGGGGGTGATCATGCGTTCTTTGATGCGTTTGTTGAATGCTCGTAGGGTGCGAGGGAATCGGGGGTTATCGTCCATGAGGTTGATTTGAAATACTTCTTGTCCGTCGAGCATGTTGACGGCTTGGAAGCGGAGGCGGAATGGGATGATTTCAAAATCCTTGAGGCGAAGTAGCTCGGTGTAGTCGGGATGTTCCTGGGGATCGGATGGGGCTGTGTTTTTTCGATATTCGTAGAGGTTGCTAAATCCATCTTGGTCGGAGTCGATGAAGGCAATTTTCGGGATACGCCAGTTAATTCGATATTTTTCGAACCAGCTTATGGGGATGCCGTCTATTTCGAGATTGCCTTGGATCAGCTCGGCTTCGTTGCGATCTGGGAAGTATAGCCACATGCGGGGGATGAAGAGTTGATTGGGGACACCGGGTGGGGCAATCCACTCTTTGGGTTCCGTCCAGGGAGATTGAATGGCTTGGAGCTCTTCTTTTGTGGGTGGGGTGAGATTTTTTTGAGGGGGTTTTTTGAGGTTGGGGCCGCCGATTTCTTCAGGGGTGGGGAATGAGGTGGCTTTTTGAAAAAGCAATGCGGCAGCAATCAAAGAGAGGAGGATGAGGAGGAGATGATGCCAGTGGTTTTTCATGGATTCTGGGCAGGGGGATTGGATTTGACGGAGATGTGCTCGGTGCCTTGAGTTGAGGACCATTCGACGAGGTCAGAGCGAAGGGTGACTCTTACGGTCTCATCCCCGAGGGCAAGGATCGGAACGGTGGGATCGCTTTGCTCAGCGGATTGGGTTTGAAAGTCGCTTAGGCGAGGGATAGAGGTGCGTGAGCTTTTGATTTCAAGGGCGCGGGGAACGAGGAGATAGGGTGATTTATGTAGTGCATTGAGTGCTTTTCTGAGGCTCTCGGTGCGGGCGCTGAATTCGATTTCGATGGGGATGTTGGTGTAATGGCCTGAGGTGCTAAGGCTGGAGGATATGGGGAGATAGTCGGGATGAGAGGCACCGCGAACGCTAGAAGATTGAGGTTCCGCTGGATCAGGGGCTCTGCGGATGGCGTGAATTTGCTCGATGCCAGCTTGGTAGAGGGTGAGGACTAGCGTTTCGATGGCGAGGAGTTGTTTTTGAAGGAGAGGAGTCGCTCGATCGGGGGGGTTGATTTCACTGTTGTAGAGGGAATAACCGAAGTAGAAATTTTGGGGGAGGCGGATGTTGTTTTCCTTGGCTTTTTGGGTCAGTTGTTTGACTTTTTCTGCGAGTTTTTCTTTGAAGTTGATGGCGTTGATTTCACGGATGGGCTTGAGTGTTTCGATACCGGTGTGGAGGAAGGGTTGAAGATTTTTTTGGAGTGAGTTGTAGTCTTGGAGGGTTTGTTGGATGGCTTGGACGTTAAGGTTGACGGGCGTGAAGCGGCGTCGGAGGAGCTGTTGTTGTTGCTGGAGGACTTGGGTAAGCTCGCTTTTCTTCTGTTCTAAGATTGATTGGAGTTGCCATAGGGCGATGGTGCCGAGGAGTAGGATTAAGGCATAAGCAGCGATCCATGGCCAAGGGAGGGGGGGAAATTTAGTTTTCATAGGGCGTGATCGCTAGGGCTGGATGGAGAGAGGGGTTTTGAGTTTGATGCGGAGTTCGTAGCTCCAGCCGAGGGCGTCAGAATCTTGTGGCGTCTCAGTGCTGATAATGGCTTCGGTGATTTTTTCGGGGTTGATATCGAAGAGAGGGGATTCGGCGAGGGCTGAGACGAAGGTGTTGATGACGGCGGGTTGTAGATTTTTTTCAAAGAAGCCTTTGATCTTGAGTTGGTTGATTTGTGTGGGAGGAGCGGGCTTGGGGGATGCATCGGCTTGTGGTGCGGTTGTGCCAGAGGGAGCTGCTGAAGGTTTGGGGCGAGAAGGTGGTGGAGCTGGTTTTTCAGGTGGGACGAGCTCATTCAAGCCGTAACCGTTGAATTGAGGAATAAGTTCAGTGATCCAGACACCGACGGGAATGCACCGGTGGAGTTCATTAAGGATTTGATGCCAGAATTGGCGTTGATCGCCGAGGATTTTGGCTTGATCGAGGTAGTGTTGGAGTTGGTCGAGATTTTTTTCGAGGGGTTCAAGTTGACTTGCGGTGGCCTGATATTGAGCATTTTCAGCTTGGGCTGTTTCAAGGAGTTGCTGGGTGATAGTGATTTCTCTCCAGACGGCTGTAGCACTAAAGGTGAATAAGAGAAAAAGGATGATTAGACTCGCGACGAGGTATGGGGCACGTTGACGCTCTGCGATTTTTTGCTTTATCCATGGAGTGCTGAGAGTAATTTCTATTGGAGCTGATCCTGCAGCCCGCAGAGCCAGTCCAGTAAGCTCGCTCAGGAAGAAAACTTTGGATCGGAAAGCTTCACGGTCTATCGAGGGATGGAGGCTGATGTTTTTTAAGGGATTAAAATATTCAACACTCAGCTTCATCTTTTCGGCGAGAAAGAGATCGAGGTAGGGAATCATAGCCGTGCCGCCTGTGAGGTAGATTCTCACTGGGGAGGCTCCGTTTTGTTGCGTGCGGTAAAAGTTTATCGAACGGGTGAGCTCACTGTAGAGCTTGAGCATGGTGTTGCGAATAAGATGGGAGATGCGAGTCGAGGTAGGATCGCCGGTGTCGGCATAGTCGTTACCGAGATTGACGTAACCTTTGCCCTTTTTGAGCGTCTCTGCGGCTTGGAAAGTCTCTTGGAACTCGTTGGCGATTTGTTGAGTGATGTGATTGCCAGCAATGGGGACGGAACGGGAATAAAAAGTAGATCCCTCGATGAAGAGGAGGTTTGTTGCTTTTGCCCCAAGATCGAGGATTAAGACAGATTCGGGATGATATCCGTAGTTAAAACGGTAGGCGTTGTAAAGGGCTAGAGGGCCAGCATCGGCAAATTGGACATGAAGCCCAGCGTTGGCGATGGCACGGCATTCTGGTTCCAGTATTTCTTTTTTAACGGCGACAATTAGGGCTTCTTCTCCATCTCCACTACGTGAGGGAACCATTTGATAATCCCAGGCCATTTCTTCGAGTGGAAAGGGGATGATTTGTTGCGCCTCAAAACCGATGATTTTTTCGATTTGGGCAGCTTCTACTGGCGGCAACTTGACAGCCCTCATCAATGTAGATTGCGACGAGATGGTGAGGAAAGCTTCTCGGGCTTGAGATTTGTATTCAGAAAGGAGCTGTTTGATGATTTGGGAAATTTCTGTGGAACGATCTTCCGAAGAGGAATTACGTTGACGAAGCTCTTGTTGTCCAAAGTGGACTAGAACGATGCCGTTCTGTTTATCGATAGAAAATTCCGCAAGCTTAATTGCATGCGACCCGATATCTAGGGTAAGTATTCGCTTGGACATATTGCATCATCCCTGAGTGAGCTTCTCGACTCTAATCCCTGCGATTTTTCTTCTCGGCTGGGTAACGGGAGATATTCACAAGACGAAAAGGGCTTTCCTCTTTAGTATATACTTGATGGTTCACTCGCTTAATTGGATTGATCCAGCCGTCATCATCTTCTTCTTTTTTTTGTATTACATCGACAAGTTGACCGTTAATGTAAGCCTCTATGCGAATGTTCTTATTGCTTTTTTCAAATGTCGCTTGGCCGCCGTAACGGCCGATCGTATTGGGATGAACGTAAAATACGCCATAGTTCTCTTTTCCAGCAGGGATGTTGATATAAGTTACCTCACCTACGAGTAGAATTGGCTCTCCCTGGTCAGAATTAGGTTCATCCGGATTGATGCCCTCTATGTAGATCTTGAACTGAGCCTCATCAAGGTAAATACCCTTCTTTGAGTTCAAATCTAGAGCTTCAGGAGGCATACATGCATATTTAAATTCCACCTCCATCCACTTCGATTCTGTCGGAGCTGTGCCCCCTGGCTTTGCTGCTCCACCTGCAAACACTGGTGCATCTACAAACTCAGGTTTAATCTTTACTGTGCGATCAAAACTAATCACCCCTCCATCCTCTTGAGCTCCAACATACATTCCACAGGCCATCCACGCGAGCACGGTTACCGTTAAAAACTTTTTCATACGTTCTAATAAATTATCGCTATCCTTATCGGCTCAATCTAGGCAAACGTCAAAAACTTTTTACGCCAATTTGCGCAACAACCCCTTCTCATCAGTCACACCCTCTTAACAACTTGCCCCATACCTTAAATCCTCTATGTTCATGATTATGCCAGAAAATCGCCCACACGGTTGCGAAAACTGCAAAAAAGCAGCCACCGTTCACCTTACTCAAATTGTCAACGGTGTCCTCAACAAACTCGACATGTGCGATAGCTGTCCACATGCCAAGGAAATAGACGATCCCACAGGATTTTCCCTCGCTGATGTTCTACTTGGCCTAGGAGCCTCCCAGCAAATGCAAGCTTCCACAAGCCCCAACAATACTTGCCCCGCATGCGGTTTCACGCTCAACGACTTCAGAAAAACTGGCCGCCTCGGCTGCTCTCAATGCTATGAAGTCTTCCGGGATGGCCTTATCCCCATCCTCAAAGACATGCACAAGACCGTCCAACACAAAGGCAAACAACCTCAACGCCTCATCGAAAAAGCCAAATACGAAGCCCGCCTCCGAGAGCTACGCGCTCAGCTTCAAAAAGCCATCGAAAACGAACAATACGAACAAGCTGCCATCTACCGTGACCACATTATGCAGCTCCAATCAAAAATCTCAGAAAAATAAAGTCCCCCAAACCTCACCCCCCTTCATGCGCTTTTCTCTGTCCTGGTTAAAACAGCATCTCGATATACAAGCATCACTCGAAACCCTCATCGATAGCCTCACCCGTGCTGGCATCGAAGTCCAATACACCTACACCTCCGGCATCCAAAGTGACCACATCATCATCGCAGAAGTCCTCAGCTACATCCCTCATCCCAATGCAGATCGACTCCGCCTCTGCCAAGTCAACACAGGCCGCGAAACTCGACAAATCGTCTGTGGCGCCTCCAACTTCAAACCCGGCGACCGCGTCCCACTCGCGCTCCCCGGAGCCATATTGCCCGGCAACTTCAAAATCAAAGAAACCAAAATCCGGGGTGAACTCTCCCAAGGCATGATGTGTTCCGCAAAGGAACTAAACATCGCTGAAGACTCCGAAGGCCTCCTAATACTCGACCCGCAAGCTCCACTTGGCGTGCCCTTGCACCATTACCTACAACCCGACACCTTCCTCGATATCGAGATCACACCCAACCGCCCAGACCTCTGCTCCTACATCGGCCTAGCACGAGAAATAGCCGCCCTCGGTCTCGGCACACTTACCCCATCCCCTTCTCCAATCATCCACCTCGATAACACCGCACCCCCATTCCCCGTGCACAATACAGCCCCAGAGGCCTGCCCCTACTACACAGCCATCCTCCTCGACAACATCCGCATCGCTCCCAGCCCCTCTTGGCTCGCAAATAAAATCAAAGCCACAGGCCACCGCCCCATCAACAACGTCGTTGACATCACCAACTATATCCTTTGGGAGACCGGACAACCACTCCACGCCTTCGACGCAGATCTCCTCAACGGCTCCACACTCACCATCCGCCACGCCCAACCCTCCGAAGCCTTCGCAGCACTAGACGATCATAACTATCTCCTCACCCCCCAAGACGTCATCATCGCCGACAACCAAAACCCACAAGCCCTCGCAGGCGTCATCGGAGGTCGCCTCAGCTGCGTCTCAGAGCACACCACACGCATCCTACTCGAAGCCGCCTTTTTCGAACCTTCCTACGTCCGCCGCTCCGCACACCGCCATGGGATCCACACCGACTCTTCCTATCGTTTCGAACGCCGCATCGACCCCCATGCCCTCCTCGCAGCTAGAGACCGTGCCATCAACCTAATAATCGAACTGTGCCAAGCAAAAATAGCCTCAGCGCCCACTATTCTAGGCTCTCCCCCACCGCCCCCTCCTCCGATCACCCTTCGCTCTCGACGAATCACAGAAATTATAGGCACTGAAATTCCAAAAGAAAAAATTCACTCCATACTCTCCTCCCTTCATCTCAAGCTCCAAAATGAAACCCCGAGCTCCTCACAATGGCTACCTCCTACCCACCGCCACGATCTCACCTCTGAGATCGATCTCATCGAAGAAATCGTTCGCCTCCACGGCATGGAGTCCATCCCCTCCCACATTCACTTCCACTCCCAGCCTCCTTCCACCACAGATCTCCTCTACCGCCGCATCCAAAACCTTCGCTACACCCTAGCCTCTCGTGGCTGGCACGAAACCCTCGGAGAACCCCTTCTCAACCCCAAGACTCACGCACTCAATTCAGCCTTACCCATTCTAAATCCCCTCAACGAACACTACACCCATCTCCGTCCCAGCCTCATTCCAAGCCTTCTCAAAGCCGCTGCCTACAACCTCTCTCACGGCAACACCGGCATCCGCCTCTTCGAAATCAACCGCATCACCCATCCCGACGGCTCAGAATCCTACCTCCTCGCTCTCGCCATCACCGGCCTTAATGCCGATCCACACTGGCTCGAGCCACAACGCCCATTCGACTTCTACGACCTCACCTCGATCACTTCCCTCCTCGAAAACAACCTCCGAATCCCCCACACCTGTCTCACAACACCACCACAAAACCTCCCCTCCGCCACAAAAAAACTCTATGGAATAAAACGCGACACCTTCATCGCCGAATACGACCTCACCACCTGGCTCCAGTCACCAGAGCCACCGCCTCCGACCCTGCCCCCACTCCCCAAATATCCATCCGCTCGCCGCGACCTCGCCCTCCTAGTCGACCCTAAGATCACCCACTCGACTATCACCTCTATCATTCAAAAAAATGCCCCTCCCATACTCGAACGCTTCTTCCTCTTCGACCAATTCACCGATCCTCAAGGCGAGAAAATACCCGCTGACAAAAAATCCCTCGCCTACGCCTTCATCTTCCGCCACCCCGAACGCACCCTCCACGACGAAGAAATAGAACAAGCCCTGCAAAAAATCCAAACCTCACTCTCCCAAAACACCCAAGCCACCATACGCACCATATAAACCATGATCTCCAATCACCCAGCGTTCCCCCCTCTTCGCCAATTCATCGTAATAATAGCCCTCATCCTATCCCCACTCTCATCTCAACCCGCCAACTCTCAGACCAATCCCTTCCCCACACAAACCCTCAAACCCGACGACATACTCAATTTCCATAACTACCCACCCTACCTACAACACCTAATCCGCATCTGCTTAGACCTAACTTCTCGCCGCCTCAGCTACAAATACGGATCCGCCGACCCCAACCAAGGAGGCTTCGACTGCTCCGGCTTCGTCCACTACACCCTCAAGCAACTCGGCTACAAAAACCCCCCTCGCGACTCCACCCAAATCTACCTCTGGCTTCAACAAAACCGCACCCTCAAAAAAGTCAACGACGAAGACCCCCACGACCGCCAACTCCAATTCCTCCGCCCGGGCGATATCCTATTCTGGGAAGGCACCTACAAAGTAAAACGCAACCCCCCCATCTCCCACGTAATGATCTACCTCGGCATCGAAAAAAACTCAAATCGCCCAATAATGGCCGGAGCCAGTGAAGGCCGCACCTATCACGGCCGCCCCAAGCACGGCGTCGGCGTTTTCGACTTCGTCCTCCCCAACCCAAAACGCAAACGCATCCCATGGTGGTTCTGGGGCACCATCCGCACCAACAAAACCCGTTTCGTCGGCTACGGCTCCATCCCCAACATCCACCTCATCACCATACCCCCTCACCCCTCCCTCGCTCACAAACAAAGTTGAATTCTCTCCTCCCCCTGCCATCATCCAGACGCCCCACCAAACATGAACATCCACGAATACCAAGCCCGCGAACTCCTCCAACGTTTCAAAGTCCCCACCCCCCAAGGACGCGTCGCCCGCACACCCCAAGAAGCACGCACAATCGCCGAAAGCCTTCTCCCCTCACCACTCGTAGTCAAAGCACAAATTCACGCAGGCGGCCGAGGCAAAGGCACATTCACCAACGGCCTCAAAGGTGGCGTTCACCTCTGCTCCACCCCTGATGAAGTCGCCGAAATCACCGAACGCATGATCGGCCACACTCTCGTCACCGCCCAAACCGGCCCCTCCGGCCGCCTCGTCCGCCAAGTCCTCGTCGCAGAAGCCTCCCCAATCGAGCGAGAACTCTACGCCGCACTCCTCATCGATCGCTCCCAAGCCGCCCCCATATTCATCGTCAGCCCCCGCGGCGGAATGGATATCGAAAAAGTCGCCCACGAAACTCCAGAAGCCATCACACGACTGACCATTGATCCCCTAGAAGGCCTTCATTCCTACCAAGCCCGCACCCTCGCATTAGCCCTCGGTCTCCGCGGAAAACAACTCACCGCAGCAGCCCAACTCCTCTCCGCCCTCTACAACCTATTCATCCAATGCGATTGTTCCCTACTCGAAATCAACCCCCTCGCCGTCACACCACAAGGACAAGTCCTCGCCCTCGATGCAAAGATAAACTTCGACGACAACGCCCTCTACCGCCACCCCGAAATCCTCGCTCTACGCGATCCACACGAAGAAGATCCCCGCGACGTCGAAGCATCAAAATTCCACCTAAACTACATCGGCCTCGACGGCAACATCGGCTGCATGGTCAACGGCGCCGGCCTTGCCATGGCCACAATGGATATCATCCAATACTACGGCGGCCGCCCCGCCAACTTCCTCGATGTCGGCGGCGGCGCAAACGAAGAACAAGTCACCGAAGCCTTCCGCATCCTCTGCTCCGACAAAAACGTCCAAGCAATACTCGTAAACATCTTCGGCGGCATCATGAAATGCGACATCATCGCCCAAGGCATCCTCAACGCCGCCAAAATCGTCAAGCTCAACGTCCCACTCGTAGTCCGCCTCGAAGGCACAAACGTCCAACGCGGAAAAGAGCTCCTACAAAACTCCGGCCTCCCCATCATCACCGCCGACACCCTATCCGATGCAGCCCAAAAAGTCGTCGCTTCCGTAAAATAAACCCCAGCCCCCTCGCCTATGGCCATCCTCGTCAATCAACACACACGCCTCCTCGTTCAAGGCATCACCGGCAACGCCGGTGCATTCCATGCCCGCAGTTGTATGGAATACGGCACACAAGTCGTCGCAGGAGTCACACCTGGACGCGGTGGCGAAACCTTCGACGGAAAAGTCCCCATTTTTGATACCGTAGCCGAAGCACGAACAAAAACCGGTTGCAACGCCACCATGATCTTCGTCCCCGCCCCCTTCGCAGCAGACTCCATCATCGAAGCTGCAGCTGCCGGCATCGAGCTGATCGTCTGCATCACAGAAGGCATCCCCGTTCTCGACATGATCCGCGTAAAGACCATACTGAAAAAAACAAACAGCCGTCTGATCGGCCCCAACTGCCCCGGCATCATCACCCCAGGCGCCTGCAAAATCGGCATCATGCCCGGATACATCCACAAACCTGGCCCCGTCGGCGTCGTCTCCCGCAGCGGCACACTCACTTACGAAGCCGTCTGGCAACTCACCCAGCTCGGCCTAGGCCAAAGCACCTGCATCGGCATCGGCGGCGACCCCATAAAAGGCACCACACATACCGACGCCATCCGACTATTCAACGAAGATCCAGAGACCCAAGCCATCATGCTCATCGGAGAAATCGGCGGACAAGAAGAAGAAGAAGCCGCCATATACATCCGCGAACACGTCCGCAAGCCAGTCCTAGCCTTCATCGCAGGCCAGACAGCTCCACCTGGCCGCCGCATGGGACACGCCGGTGCCATCATCTCAAGTGGCCAAGGCACAGCTCAAGCCAAAATACAAGCACTTCGAGAAGCTGGCATCCATATCGCAGAGACTCCCGCCGTCATGGGACAACGACTCAAAGAGCTACTCTCCTAGCCCCAATGAACCGTCCTCTCTTCCGACTGATCATCGAAGAGGAACGTCCCAAAGGCTGGAACATGGCGGCTGACCAAGCTCTCCTAGAATGCAGCCCACACCCCGTCCTCCGTGTCTACTCCTGGAGCCCAGACTCACAAGGCCGCCGCCCCATAAGCATCGGCTATCAAGATCCCTGGCAAATCGTTCCCCACCACCGCTCCTACGTTCGCCGCCTCACTGGTGGAGGCCTTGTAGACCACGAAAACGATTTCACCTATTCCGTCATCATTCCACAACGCCATCTTGAAAGCCTACAAATCTCAGTCGCAGAGAGCTACCGAAGTTTTCACCAGATCCTCTCCGATGCATTAGCTGAAATTAAGATCCACACGATTCTAAACACCTCACACCCCACATCGACGTCTGCAATCCCACTTCCATGCTTCATTTCTCCAGTCCCCCATGATCTCCTACATCCCAGCACTAGACAGAAAATCGCTGGCGCCGCCCAACGCCGCAATCGTTTCGGCTTGCTTCACCAAGGCAGCGTGCAAGGCCTCAACTGGTCGCTCGACCTAAAAAAAACCTTCGCCCTCACCCTAATCCATCACTTCTGCAAAAAATGGGATGCTCACTTCATACAAGAAACAATCACCAGCGAAGAGCTTTCACACACAGAAAAACTGTGCCGTGAGCGTTACGACACAGTTGCTTGGAACCAACGCATATAAGCATCCATCACCCAACCACCCTCTCACACCATCGAATCATTGACTCTAATCCTCTCTCAACATCTACCTGCGGCGTCCATCCAATATGCCGTGCGACCTTACTTAAATCCGCCACAAACACCTTTTGATCTGAGATCCGAGGCGGCAAGGAACGATAGCTCATAGAGACCCCTGTCAGCCCCTCAAGACGCATAAATAGCTCCAAGAGCGAAAGACTGCGTTCCATACCACCCCCAATGTTATACACCTCCCCCCTCACCACCTCTCGCTTTTCAAGACATGTAAAATAAAGCGCTATCATGTCCTCCGCATGAAGAAGATCGCGCACTTGTTTACCATTCCCCGAGATCGTAAAAGGCTCTTTCAACAAGCCTCGGCGAATCTCAATAGCCTTTTGGCAAAACCAACCTACCCAACCCTGATCATAAGTCGCATATTGCCGCCCGCCATACATCGAAGAATGCCGAAACACCGTCGTGCATAGCCCAAAAATCCTTGCGTAATCGAGCATATACTGATCCGCTGCCCCTTTCGAACAACCGTAGGGAGAGTGAAACTCAAGTGGCGTGCTCTCATCAAATCCGTTTGGCCTTTCTACGCACTCATATCGCGTCGAGGTCTCCCGATAAGTAAACTGCTCAAGATCACCATACACCTTATTGGTCGAAGAATAGAAAACATGAGCATCTGGAGCATATTGACGCACCGCCTCCAAGAGATACAGCGTCCCAAGCGCGTTGATTTCAAAGTCCCGCATAGGATCCGCAATCGAAGTCGTCATAGCCACTTGCCCAGCCAGATGAAAAATCGCATCTGGCTGCTCCCTTCGCACAATCTCTTGCAAAATGCCTGGCTTTGTGACGTCACCCTCGATGAAGGTGAAGGTTCCCCATTCTCGCAACCACTCCAAATTATCAGCCGATCCCAGCCTCGAGAGATTGTCTAGAATGATGAGATCGAAATTTCGCCTCAACGCCTCGGCCGCAAGATTACTGCCAAGAAAGCCAGCGCCACCTGTAATAAAAAGTTTCATATTTTTAATCGCTCCTTGACCTTATCGCTGCAATCACTTGCCGCAACCCGTCTTCAAGCTTTACTTTCGGTTGCCAGCCAAATTCTTTGAGCGGTTCGATATTCGCACACGCATACATGATCTCATGCAACCGATAAGGCACGGCACCAAAACGAAGTTCTGTGCGCGACTCCGTCAACCGATGCACCATTTCAACAAAATCCCGCACTCGAGTTGCGACCCCGGTTCCTACTTCAAACTCACAAAACTGCGGCGGAGCACCATAGAAAACGCTCAGCAATCTATCGTAGACTTCTACTACGTCGCTCACATGGATAAAGTCCCGATATTGTTCTCCCAGCGTTAAATCAAGATGCGGGACGTTCTTCAAGCAGGCCTGAATCACGTATTCAGTAAAACGTTCTGGATTGTCTCCGACCCCATACATGTGCTCGATTCGCAAATTACAAAATGCGATTTTCCCCAAATCCGCAAACCGACGCCCCCAATCGGTGAGGTGGGACTTTGTCAAAGCATAATCGTTTAGAAATTTAGTCAACATCGTGTCAGTGCTTATAAAAAGCGACACCCCGTGTTGTGCCGCATAGTCTAAGATCTGCAGAGGCAGCAAAAGGTTAACCTCCAAAATGTCATTTATCGAAGAACCCCGATAGCCGTAGTTCGTCGCAGTGTGAATGACCACATCAATAGGAGTTTCAAATGCCCTGCGCACTCCATTTTCCTCGATGTGAAGCCAATGAATCTTTTCGATCTCACGCTGCGTCAACCGCCGAAGAATAGAGGCACGGCGACAGAGCGCTACCAAGTGATGCCCACGCTCCAGAAGTCGCCGTGCTACCTGACTCCCTAAAAATCCAGTAGCCCCGGTCATCAAAACAGAAAGGGACTTTTGCATCAGCGTCGTTTATTGATCTAGGCCAATTTGTCTTAATAAATCGTTGCACACCTTTGTTGCCTCAAAATGCTCTTCAGCTAGCTGCCGCGCTGCAAGGCAATGCTCTTCATAATTGCTCTCTACCTCTTTTAAGGCATGAAGAATATCCTCCATACCATCGAAAGCAAAGAGCCCGTGACCTGTTGGTAAATAGCGGCTCCAGCCAGTATCTTGGACGATCGCAGGACGTCCTGCAGCTAAGTAGCAAGCCGTGCGACAACTAAACCACCCACTGCGTGATTTTACATAACCCTCCTTCGCCACGCTCCATTCACCGTAAGAGCGAAGGATAAAATCGCGGTAAGTATGATGATCTGGGACGACCTGATCTGGCTCGACAATTTGCCAGCCTAGATTCAACAACTCTGCCGTAGGACGTTTTCGTCCCGGCCCTTGTCCCATCGCAATAGTAAACCGGGCAGTAGTTTTTTGTGGTAGCTCCTTAAACCGCATAAATTCGAAATCTTTTTGTCCATATCGCTCGCCCTGCCACACAGTTGAGGCATAGCTATTCCAATTCATGACGGTCGTCCAAGGGAGTGCAGGCGCTTGTGTTACCACAGGCCAATGCTCCAAGGAAATCGGCTGAACTGTTTTTCGCCAGAGAAAACCACCCGTCGGGACGATACAATCTTCAGATCCGATGTTTAAACCGAATGTAAAATGAGAGTCATATTCAGAAAGTCGCTTCCGCTGAAAGGCCTCTTTTTCATCTACCAACCGAATCTGTGTAAACATCGGGTCACCGTCGAGATACATCCAATGGCTCTTTCCTTTTCTTAACCCTTGAAGCAAAGCGGCACCTGAGACGTTTACAACTAAATCGCTTTCCTCAATCAGGGCTGCCAAGCTCAAAGATGCTGTAGAGGTGATTTCTCCTGTAGCACCGTTTCGATAGATCCAGCGATCGCTTAACCCGAATTCATCCATGATCTGTCGCAAAGCCGCGATATTATGCGAAGCATCTTCTGTATAAGTCTGCTCGATTGGATGATATGGCCAGCATCCTGTATCCTCGAGATACCAGACCTCATGCCCTAAAGCTCGAAATCCAAGCACGTATTGAATGTAATCCCAAATAACCCCTCCAAATGGATATTGAGCTAAGAGGCCACAGACAACAATTCTCATGGAGCACAGTGAACTCCCTTTGGTAGCAAACTCGACGTTGCCTTTCAATGAAGGAGTCGGCTTAGATAACGGAGATGCGTCATTATTATTTTGTTACGGGAACAGATACAGGCGTAGGCAAGACTGCTTTTTGTGCATGGTTGTTACAGACGTGGCGAAAACAAGGTCGTCGTGTTGTCGGATTGAAGCCGTTTGCTACAGGGGATCGCGAAGATGCTCAGATTCTCCAATCAGCTTCTGAAAGCTCGCTTTCTCTGGATGAGATAAACCCTTTCTTTTGGAACGAGCCTGCCGCCCCTTATTTTGCAGAGCAGCATCGTGCTCTATCACTAGGCGTGCAGACTAAAAAAATTGATTTTGAAGAGCTGCACAGCATCGTGTGCATGACTTTGCAGCAGTTCGACTGCGGTGTGGTCGAGGGGGCAGGAGGATGGCGCGTGCCGTTGTCCGAAGATATGGATATATCTCAATGGGCTAAAATGCTAGGCTTCCCAGTGATTGTAGTCGCAAGGAATAGCTTGGGCACAATCAACCATACGTTGTTGACGGTGGAGCGCATTTTATCCGATGGGTTGGAAGTGAAAGCGGTAGTCTTAAATGATTTTTTCTCTCATGGCGCGTTTTATGAAGATTGGCATGCCGCTTGGATTCAAAAAAAGACAGGTGTCATTACTTTTCGATGGACTCGTGAAGGCAGACTTCAAGACGAAGAGCATCGTCCGATTGTTTCAGAAGTGTTTTTTTAGAGCTTCGACAGGCTGTTCTGCTTCATGAGTTTCCCCTACAACGCCGGAGAATATATTCCGCTTGGTCTTTAGGAATAGGCATCACCGAAAGGCGTGCTTGGCGGACGAGCGGAAGATCTTGAAGACGGGGATCAGACTTTATTTCAGCGAGGGGGAGAGGCCGTGGTAAAAAACCGATCGCTTCCAGATCGACACAGTCCCAGCTTGTATCAGTAGGATCTGGATATGCTTCTTTTTTAACTTTAGCTGCACCCACAATCGCTTTCTCATTCCCTGTGTGATAATAAAAAACAAAATCGCCTTTGCGCATTGCGCGAAGATTTTTACGCGCCTGTGGATTGCGAACTCCTGTCCAAGCCGTTGTCTTTTCTTCGAGAAATTGCGAAAAGCTGTAAGCGGAGGGTTCTTGTTTCACAAGCCAGCATGGCTCTGTAAGGCATGTGGATAGATCAGATACTGTTTTCCGTTGGGCTGTCATTGATTTTGAAAATAGCCGTCTTAACGTGAGAGACAAATGAAGTCTTATCGGGATACAGGCTTGAGCGAAATCTCGTTGATTGCCACTCTTACCCGCTATTGGCAGCAAGATGCAAGCATAGTAAAAGGTGTAGGAGATGACTGTGCCGTCCTCAGTGTAACTAGCAGCGGCCGGTCACGTTATCTTCTTTTTAAGACCGACGCAATCGTTGAAGATGTGCATTTTGAATCCTCGACATCTCCTAGGCTAGTCGGTCGCAAAGCGATAGCGCGCGTCTTAAGCGACATCGCTGCGATGGGAGGCCGACCGTGGGTGGCTGTAGTGACCTTAGGACGTCCCCGTGGAATTAGCACTAGCCGCCTTAAGGCTGTCTATGCGGGAATGCAAGCTATGGCTGACAAGGTGAAACTTTTGCTTGTCGGAGGAGAGACCGTGACCACTCGGCAGCTGGTCTTATCTGTTGCAGCTCTTGGATGGACTCAGAGAGTGATTGGCCGCGCTGGCGCGAAGAGTGGCGATTACGTCTACGTGACGGGTAGGCTCGGCGGCGCCATGCCTCGGCGGCATTTGACTTTTTCACCTCGACTTGCAGAAGGACAGTGGCTAGCGCGACACGGTTATCCCACAGCGATGATGGATATCAGCGATGGTTTAGGGATAGATTTGATCAGGCTGGTATTGGCTTCGAATGTGGGGGTTAGATTAGATGAAAAAAGAATCCCTCGATTTCCTGGAGTGAGTCTTCATGAGGCAATGGAGACAGGGGAAGATTATGAGTTGCTATTTACAGTGCCGAAGAGTAAGGCGAAAAGCTTGGAACGAAAATGGCCTTTTTCAACACCGCTTAGTTGCATTGGAGAAATGCGTGGACGCGTAAGCGAGACACTCAGAGAATGGCCTTGGAAAGGGTATGATCATCTAAGAGGCGATTGAGTTAAAAAATAAATGAAAGGCGAAATTGTCATACAGGGTAAAGATGCGCTGGAGACTTGGATGCGAAGCTGGGTGGACAATCTGCGTGATTATTCCGTTCTCGCGGTTCGAGGAGATTTAGGCGTGGGCAAGACGACTCTGTGTCAGGCTTTGATGGATGCGCTGGGCTACAAAGGAGAGGTGACAAGTCCGACCTTTACTTTGCATCACACATACGAAGGGGGAGCAAGGCGTGTGGATCATTTTGATTTGTATCGTATCGAACCTGATGATTTTTCGTTTTGGCGTTTTTTTGATGAGATGCTCGCTGAGGCTGATCTAGCACTCGTAGAATGGCCTGAGCGTCATCCACGAGGTATGCCAAAAGGGAAGACGGTGGAGATGCGAATTGCGTTTTATGGGCAGGCGCGGAGTTACGCGTGGGAGACGATATAAAAATAAGCAAAGGTCTGCATGAATGTTTTGGCGATTGAAACTTCCTCCGCTTATGGATCCGTGGCCCTTGCAAGGGGGAAAGAAATGAGAAAGGTCGAGCGTTTCTTCTCTCCGCAGCGTCATTCAGAATCCCTCACCCGAGCGTTAATCCGTCTTGAGCTTGAATCCATCGCATTAGACAAGATCTTGATTGGCCTCGGGCCTGGATCTTTTACCAGTATACGTGTGGGTTTAGCGATGGCTTACGGATTGGCTTTAGTAAAGGGATGCGAGGTGTGGGGGGTATGGAGCCATTATTCCCAAGGACGACAGATGCGTCATGTGACGCGCTTAATTTTAGTAACTGATGCTCGAAGGGGTTGTGTGTATGTGACGGAATATGAGCGGGGGAAGCTGTATCGGGCAACTTATATGGTCAGAAGCGAAGAATTGGATAACTGTCTCTCAAAGGGCACGCTTGCTGCTACGGCAGATTGGAGAGATGAGCGGTTGGAACGAATTTTTCCTAGAGCCGAAGATTATCTAGATCTTTATGATGATCCTAATTTTCAAGACTGGCAGCGTGAACGTCTGGAACCTTTTTATTTACCGATCGAGAAGATGTCATGAAAGGATGCGATCGTTCGTGGGCGGAAATTTCGTTAACTGCACTGCAGCACAACGTGCAATTTATTCGAAAACAGATTGGAAAAGATCGGAAGATCATCGCGGTCGTCAAAGCGGATGCTTACGGACATGGAGCTGTGGAGGTGGCACGTTGTTTAGTAGATAATGGGGTTGAAATGTTGGGTGTAGCGAATGTGCGGGAAGGCTTAGAATTAAGAGAAGCAGGCCTGAGCGCTTCAATTCTGCTACTCGGGGCAGCGTTACCGGAGGAGATGGAAGAAGGTATTAAAGCTGGATTGATTTTTACGCTTTCAAGTTTTGAAGAATGGGAAACGTTGGAACACAAAGCAGAAAGGGTAGGAATAAAGGCTAGGGCGCATGTGAAATTCGACACAGGGATGGGACGTTTAGGTTTTTTCGCTGACAGAACTACAGCTGTGAGGGAGCGCATATTGCGTTCTTCGAGGTGGCTAGTTGTGGAAGCTTACTATAGCCATCTAGCATGTGCAGACGAAGAGGATGAGAAGATGACTTTAATTCAAGAAGAGCGTTTCAGAGGCATCTTAAGAGAGCTTCCACAAAGACCTTGGCATTTAGCGAATAGCGCTGGATTGATGCGATTCCCGAGCCTTTATGGGGATGCTGTCCGCCCTGGCTTGATGGTGTATGGCGTCTCTCCCTTGATTCAGAATCAAGAGAAACTACGGCCTGTGCTAACGTGGAAGAGTCGTGTTTCACTCGTGAGGCACATGCGCGCGGGAATGACTATCAGCTACGGTGCAACTTATCGTCTAAAGGAAGATGCCTGGGTGGGAGTTGTGAGTGTAGGATATGCGGATGGTTATCCGCGTAAGCTCTCAAACAATGGGGAGATCTTGGTTAAAGGACGGCGTTGTCCTATTTTAGGGCGTGTAACGATGGATGCAGTGATGGTGGACTTAAGTTCCATTTATATGAGGGGAGAGAGCATCCAAACAGGTGAAGAGGTGACACTTGTAGGAAAGTGTGGCTCTGAAGAGATAAGCGTTCGCGAGCTCGCAGAGCGCACGGGGGTGATTCCGTGGGAAGTATTGACGGGAATTAGCAAGCGCGTGCGCCGGTATATCGTGGCTTGAGAGAGTAAGAGCTTGGATGAGATAAGCAAACAGAGTAACGTTTGTTAATAGTAGCGAGCAAAATAGCGATTCACCTCTTCGAGGGTTTCTTTACTGCCGATATCGAACCACTTCCCTGGCACACGCCACGTGTAGACAGGTGTGCGAGGATAGAGCCACTGGATAAATCGTCCAGGTTGATCGGGGTTGTTCCCTTCTTGGATGTAAGTGTCAAAAAGGGGGACAATATGTCTTGGAAAATAATAGAGAGCGATACCGGTAAGCGTAGTGGTTGGGGTGTTGGGTTTTTCTTCGAAGAATGTAATGCGGCCGTCTGTATCGAGTGAGATCGAGTTGTATTTTTTTATTTCTTCGAGATTCCCGACATCATAGACGGCTAGGACAGGGGCGTGGATTTGTTGGCAATATTCTCCAAAACCTTTAAGCGATTCGGTAAAGAGATTATCGCCTGCGACAACCACTAAATCTTGATCCCCGACGTGACCTTGACGAATAACGAAGTGAATATCGCCGATGGCTCCAAGTTTATTGGAGTCGTCTGTGGAGCCATCGTCTATGATAGTGATGCGATAACGAGGATGGATGATGGTGTAGTTGGAAGCCCAAGTTTGAAAATGAGGAGTAAATTTGTGGTTGGTAACGATAAGGATTTCGTTGAGCCCGGGAATGGTGGTCACTCGCTCGATAACGTTGTTGATCATGGGCTGGCCGCCTACGGGGAGGAGGGGTTTGGGGGTGTTTTGTGTAAGGGGATAGAGGCGTGTGGCATATCCAGCGGCCAAGATGAGAAGCTTCATAGAGGTATTAGACTTGAATCATTGCTCGAATTTTTGGTGGTGGCAATGATTGAATAGAAATCCTTCGTATGGGGTTATTTTCTGGGGATCGTCGCGGTTAGACGAGCAGGTCTGGGTAGTAGGTCTGAGCAATTTCCTCGAGCTGCTGAAGCACTTGCTGTGCGGTGGAAAGCTTAAGCCATTCATCGCATAAGGGGCGCAATGTCTCTCGAGAGAGTGAACGAATTGCTTTTTTAACGCGCGGGATGGATACAGAGCCCATGCTTAGTTCATCAACTCCCAGTCCTAGAAAAACAGGTGTCAGGCGGATATCGGCTGCTGCTTCCCCACAGATGCCGACCCAAATTTTAGCGGCATGAGCTGCTTCGATGATGTGTTTGATGAGACGAAGGACCGCTGGATGAGCAGGTTGGTAGAGATTGGCAACGCGTTCGTTTAACCGATCTACTGCTAGTGTATATTGCACGAGATCATTCGTACCGATGCTGATAAAATCGACTTCTGGAGCAAATACCTCTGCCATCAGCGCTGCTGATGGGATCTCCATCATCATGCCACAAGGGATGTGACGATCGTCGATGAGTCCTTGTGATTGCAAGTCGGAGAGAACGGTATGCCAGATTTTTTTAGCACGCCGTAATTCTTGAATGTCTGCAATCATAGGAAACATTATGCTGATATTGCCTTCGATAGCAGCTCGAGCCATCGCGCGAAGCTGTGTGACGAAGACATCCTCGCAATCCAGAGCGAGGCGTATCCCTCGCCATCCGAGGAATGGATTGGCATCGACAGTAGCCCGCGGGATGGGGATAGATTTATCTCCACCGATGTCGAGCGTGCGAAGAATAACGGTATGAGGTTTAACTGCTGCGGCGACCGATTTGTAAACTTGAAATTGTTCTTCTTCAGTGGGTAGCCGATCGTGATTTAGAAAGAGAAATTCTGTGCGATATAGCCCTATGCCTTCTGCACCTTGTTCTTTGAGGAGGGGAATTTCTTGAGGTAGCTCAATATTCCCCGAGAGGATGATGGTATGACCGTCTGTGCTTTGCGCGGGGAGATCGCGAAGCGTTTTGAGGCTTTCTTCGAAAAGGCGGCGGCGATGCTCGAGTTGACCATACTCGAAAAGCGTTTGCTGAGTGGGATGAAGAATAAGAAGGCCCTCGTGACCGTCTATGAGCGCATAGTCTGCATTGGAAACAAGCTGAGTAAGATCGCGGATACCGACTACAGCTGGAAGATTGAGGGCGCGGGCCATGATGGCGACGTGGGATGTAGAGCTGCCATGTTCGGTAGCGATTCCAAGAGCTAGCGATCGATCGAGCTCTGCGAGATCCGTGAGGAGAAGGTCGTTAGCAACAACTATGGAGGGGGCTTCTAGAGAAATTTGCGAGCCTGTGGATCCGCCCTTAAGGTGGGCTAAGACGCGTCCACTTACGTCAGTAACATCCGCTGCACGATCTTTGAGGTATGGATCGTCCATTGCAGCTAATTGTTCTGCATATTGTCGAGCGACATCGTGGTAGATGTAATCGATATTTAACAACTCTTCTCGAAGTCGCCTCTTAACGTTTTCAATGATCATGGCATCGTCTACGAAGAGCAGGTGGGCATCAAAAATGGCTGCGTCTTCCTGTGAAGTCGCTTCTTTCATTTTTTGATGGATCCTGCGTATCTCTTGTTGTGTCTTGAGGATCGCTTCTTCAAGACGATTGATTTCCGATGGTATCTGGTCTTCTGTGATTTTTCGTTTTCGAACAATATTTTTGCCTCTCTGAAATATGACAATCGGGCCGAAGGCTACTCCGGGCACTGCGGCACGCCCACGAAGAGTGAGTTGTGCCGGCGAGCTTTCAGGCATAGGCTTGGTGGGATTATTCTTCGTCGAACTTTCGTTCGATGATTTCGCCCAGGGCTCTTAAGGCCTCGTGCGCATCTTTGCCAGTAGCAATAATTTTCAACTTGGAACCTTGGCCTGCAGCAAGGAGCATCAAGCCCATGATGCTTTTTCCGTTGATTTCTTCGCCATCTTTTTCAACGATGATTTCCGAAGAGAAACGATTGGCCACTCGTACAAACATCGCCGCGGGTCGGGCATGCAGGCCGAGCTTATTCTGGATCTCTATGTGGAGCTCAGCTTTGTCTGAAGCGAGGTTCTGGATAGCAAATGTCATGGGTCTTTACCGTATGGGCTTGCTCATAGATTGAATGAGGCGTTGGTTAAATTCAACTGCTGAATTTTGTCCCATCCGCTTTAGCTTTTGATCCATAGCTGCTACCTCGACAAGGCTTGCCAAATCTCGCCCCGGACGCACAGGTATTGTAACGTGGGGGACTTTGATGCCTAAAATTTCATAGTATTCGGTCTCCATGCCGACTCGTTCGATATTCTCGACTTCATTCCAATCTTTCAGGGTGCAGACGAGGTCCAATGTTTTTTCTAATCTGATTGAACGCACCCCGAATATGCTCGCAAGGTTAATGATACCGAGTCCTCTGACTTCCATGTGGAATCTGGTAAGATCGGACGCCGTTCCTACCAACTCGCGGCCTTCAATCAGCTTAAAGCGCGTAATATCATCCGAGACGATGCTGTGTCCTCTCTCGATAAGAGACAACACGCATTCACTTTTTCCAACTCCACTCTTTCCACGCACGAGAATGCCAATTCCTTGGATATCAATCATGCTGCCGTGCTCGCTTGTAGTCGGTGCAAAATCCATTTCGAGACATATTGTTGCCGCGTTGACTAAGCGGTAGGTTGTCATTGGCGAACTAAACACAGCGATGTTTTCTGCTTCAGCTTCTTCAAGCACAACCTTCGGAGGCACGATAGATCGAGCGAAGATCAAACATGGGATGTTATGACGGAATAGTTCTCGAAGCCGAACGCGGCTTAAATCTTCGCCGAGGGATTTGAGGTAGGCCGTCTCAGCGCGACCGATGATTTGCACACGATCATGTGCAAAATCAACATAAAACCCAGCAAGGGCGAGTCCGGGTCGATTTACTGCTCCTTGTTTTATAACTCGATTTAGGCCACCAGCGCCGGCTAGTAGCTTGAGCTGGAGAGCTTCGGCGTGCTGTGTGTAGAAATGCCCCACGGTCACTTCAGGAATAGAAGGCTTGCTAGACATAGTTATATTCTCACTATGTGCTAGCAGTGGGGAATTTTCAAAGCCTGATTAATGAGTGCCCTTATCCGACGGAACCTTCCATTTCCAGGTCTATCAGTCGTTTGAGCTCTACGCTGTATTCCATCGGAAACTGACGCACAAGATCGTTAACAAAACCGTTCACCGAGAGACTCATAGCTTGAGCTTCAGTAAGGCCTCGTTGCTGCATGTAGAAAATTTGCTCAGCGCTTACTTTGCTGACGCTGGCTTCATGCTGGACACAGTTTTTGTCGCCCCGCACAGTGATCGCCGGATATGTGTCAGTGCGAGAATTCGTGTTAATCAGCAGGGCATCACACTCTGTGTTATTCTTGCAACCTTTCAGATGGCTAGGAATCTTCACTAACCCTCGGTAGCTGGCTCGACCTTGACCTATCGATATGGATTTGGAGACAATAATCGACGTCGTCTCATCAGCAGCGTGTATCATCTTTGCACCCGTGTCTTGATGTTGGCCGTTGTTGGCTAAGGCGATTGATATCACTTCTCCGCGCGCCTTACGCCCTTTGAGGATGACGCCAGGATACTTCATAGTCAGCCGCGAGCCGATGTTGCAGTCAATCCATTTGATCTCAGATTCCTCGTGTGCAAGGCCACGTTTTGTAACGAGATTGAACACATTTGGCGCCCAATTCTGCACGGTAATGTATTGAATTTTTGCGCCCCTGAGTGCGACAAGTTCTACCACCGCACTATGCAGAGTCGGCGTGTTGAACCTGGGAGCTGTGCAGCCTTCCATGTAAGTGACCTCAGCCCCTTCGTCAGCGATGATCAAAGTGCGTTCGAACTGACCAAACTGTTCTGCGTTGATCCTAAAATAGGCCTGGAGAGGATGTTTGACCTTTACACCTTTAGGCACATAAATAAAGCTTCCTCCGCTAAAGACAGCCGAGTTGAGCGCACTAAACTTATTATCTCCTACGGGAACGACTTTGCTAAACCAAGGCCGAAAAATGTCTGGATATTCATGCAAACCTTCAGTGCTGCCGACAAATATTACTCCTTGGTCTTCGATAGCTTTTTTGATGTTCGAGTATGCAGCTTCGCTATCGAACTGCGCTTCCACCCCAGCTAAAAATTTACGCTCCTGCTCTGGTATGCCGAGCCGCTCGAATGTTTTTTTGACTTCTTCCGGCACCTCTTCCCAGCTCTTCTTGGGCTTTGGCCCTTGAGACAAATAATAGCGAAAAACATCATAATCTATTTTCTCAAGCTCCCGGCTAGCCCAATGTGTCGGCGTAGGTTTCGACAGAAAAACTTTCAAAGCATGATGACGGAACTCTCGAATCCATTGAGGATCATTTTTGACGTCGCAAATATAATCTATTGTTTTTTCAGTAAGCCCTCGACCCGCGTCGTAAGTGTATCTTACGTCATAAGTAAAATCACCTTTGGATTGGTCTATGCTGTTTAGATCAAGAGTCTCAGTGCTCACGTGCAAAAACGTATGCGACTTTTAGCGGTTGTCAAACCCACCAAAGATTATGCCGCAAGAATAACTTTGCAGAAAGAAGAGAGAATGTAAATTAATTCACATGCCCTGGGTTAATCGTGCTGATTGAAGAATGTCTTTCTGCCGATGTAAACCTTATGGGGGCTGATGGCTTGTCCGACGTCACGCCTCATACAGGAAGACGGACGACATGTTCAAGACGCTCCCACCTTGATTGTATGGGTTGAAAGCCCCTTCACCACGTTAATCCTGGGGCAGCATCTTAATTGCAATACCCATTTTCTATGGATCAGTCCATTTTCCATGCTCGCGGATCAAGTCTTTAAGCCGATCCACAGCCTCTTCTTCTGGAATGTTAAATTTAACTGGATTCTTGCCCACATAGAGGTTGATCTTCCCTGGCGCTCCCCCGACATACCCGAAGTCAGCGTCAGCCATCTCCCCTGGCCCATTTACGATGCACCCCATTATAGCTATTTTTACTCCTTTGAGGTGCGACGTCGCAGCCTTGATACGAGCTGTGGTAGCTTGCAAATTAAATAAAGTCCGCCCGCATGAGGGGCAAGCGACGTAGTCTGTCTTAAATGTGCGATTCCCCGCTGCTTGAAGTATATTATAGCTTAAACGCAACGCAGCCCCGGCCCCAGGCTCGCTTCTCACCCAGATCGCATCACCAATCCCATCGCATACTAAAGACCCTATCACGACAGACGCAGCGATCAAACTTTCCAAGGGATCTAGCCCCTCAGCAACTCCTGGTTGCGGTGGTCTAAATGTATCTTTAATCAACAACGCATGGCGCTTATCAAGCTGCGCATCTAGCAACCGATAAGCGGTGATAGGATTCAGCCTGCAACCATCAGGCACGGTGATCAAATGCGTTTCTGCAAGAGCATTTACTTTCTCAATCTCTTCTCGGTTCTCCGGATCAACCTCGATCAGTCTAAGTTCCTCAAACACTAACTCCGGCGGCGTTTCTCCAAATCCTTTTCCCTGATTTTCTAAAATACTTTTCTGCTCTCTTGTCACCACCACACGAGCAGGTTCACCCTTTCCAAGCCTGACCCCATTAAATTCGAAAACCGGCACCGCCCGCCGCTCAAAACTAAACGGATCAAATCCCAACGGCGGCGAAATCTTAGCTCCTTCGCAACTCGCCTGCAGCTTTTCCACCCACGCCACCAAAGCTCTGCCAACTGGTATCTCATACACACTCTCCTCCGTCAACGATACCCGAATCGTATCTCCAATCCCATCCATTAACAGCGACCCTATTCCTATCGCACTTTTAATTCGACCATCCTCTCCATCTCCAGCCTCAGTTACCCCTAAATGCAACGGATAATTCCAATCCGGCCCCTCCGCATCCAGCTTAGCAACTAAAAGCCGATAGGCCTGAATCATCACCTTCGGATTAGAAGACTTCATCGAAAAAACAAAATTGTGATAACCATACTTCCGCGCCACCCGCGCATACTCCAAAGCGCTCTCCACCATCCCCAGTGGCGTATCACCATAGTAATTCATGATCCGATCCGAAAGCGAACCATGATTGGTGCCGATCCGCATCGCTATCCCACGCTCCAGACACAACTTCACCAAAGGCGCAAAACACTCCTCAATCCTTTGCAACTCCTCCTCATACTGCTCCCGTGTATACTCTCTCACCTGAAATTTCTTTTTATCCGCAAAATTCCCAGGGTTTATCCTCACACCATCTGCCCACTGCGCCGCCTCCATAGCCGCCTCCGGCTTAAAATGAATATCCGCCACGATTGGCACATCACACCCCCTTGCTAGCAACGCCTCCTTAATATTCCTCAAATTCGCAGCGTCTTTTACCGTCGGCGCCGCAATTCGCACCACCTCACAGCCGACCTTCACCAGCTCCAACGTCTGCTCCACGCACTTCGCCGTGTCCATCGTATCGCATGTCAACATCGATTGCACCACAATCGGAGCCCCCCCACCTATCTGCACTTTTCCCACCCTCACAGCGCGTGTTACACGCCGCTTATAAACATAAGGCTCTCTCAAATACACAAGCTTTTCATCCATAACCTACACAACTCAACTTGAATTAACACGCTCCATCCCCACAATCAAGTGCACTCCCCACCCATAAGAAAAAAACTCGCCCCCCACCAGCCCATCCACTACCATTCCCACATGGAGGAACCATACCCATACCGCTGGGCAATCACCACATACCCAGCCTCCCACCGCCCGCAAGCCGTTCAATTTATCCAACTCGCACTCACCCAACGCCTCGTCGCCTGCGCACACCTGATACCCCACATCGAATCCCACTTCACATGGGAAAACAAAATCACCTCAACCGAAGAAATCCTCATCACCCTCAAAACCACCCAAAAACTCGCCCATACCCTCTACGATCTCCTCACCCGACACCATCCCTACACCTGTCCCCAATGGCTCCTTCTCACACCGCACGAAATCAGCCCGAGCTTCCAACAATGGTGGTTATCTTCTCTCACCCCACCCCCACAATAAGCTCCCCTCCCACATCCAATGCGACTCCTCACACCTGAACAGCGCCGCTATGCCACAATACTCAGAAAAACCACCTACATCCTCCTGCTCACCACCACACTAGCCCTAGGCTACTACCTCTTCATCGGCCTATCCGAAATGCGCCTCACAGGCCACATCTACCTCCGCAAACTCCAGCTCCCCACCCACGTCACCATCCTACACCCCATCCAATCGAAATTCGACTCCCTCATCCTCCAATACCGCCAAATCCTTATCCCCCTCGTGCGTGAACAATTCAAACTCGAAACAGAAATCTCCCACTACCGCAAAATCATCAGAGAGACCGTCCAAAAAATCGAAGAAACCGAAAACCAACTCGCCGAACTCCAAATCCAGCTACTCAACCTCGACTCAGACAACGCCCTCCTCACCTCTGCCCTCCAAGAAATAAACAACGAAGAACTCCAACTCGATCAACAATACCGCAAACGCCTCGAAGAATTCGCCAACGTCATCCGCCGCCGTGCCGAAATTCAAAAGCTCAAAGTCACCCTCGATACCCGATCCCCCCTCACCGCCGAAAAAATCATCACCGCCTTCCGCCTCTCCCTCTACTCTCCCCCACCTAACCTAAATGTCGAAGAAGAAAGAGACTGGCTCCGACGCGCCATCCAAATCTGGCAAAACTACGATACCCAATGGAATGACCAAAAACGCACCCTCCAAGAAAAACGCAACAAACTACTATCACGCCACACCCCAGAAACCATCAAAAAACAACAAACCGAGACCATCTCCACACTCGAACAACTCCAAAACACCCTCCACCAAACCGAAAACGCGCTCCGCCCCATCCGCCAAAAACTCATCTCCACAAACTCCCAAATCCAATCCTACTACGAACAATTCAACAACGACATCCGCAACCTCCCACCCAAAAACAAGATCATCGACCTCCCAATCTCCCCCGACGGCACCTTCACCTGGAGCAACCTCACCGACTCCAACCTCCTCCTCCCCGGATCCTATGCCCTTTGGATACAAGCATCCCACAACAACACCACCTACTGGACCCTTCAACACTTCTACCTCCAAGCACACGCAAACACCCAACTCCACATCCACGAAACCGCATTCCAACCCCTCCATGACATCATCCCCATCCTCCATTTACCTTGACCCTCCCACCCCCTTGCCATACATCACCTCCACCACTACACTGCCAAAACCCAAAACCCAAACACCCAACCCCACACTATGACCTCCCAACCCACCCCCCCCTCACCCAACCCCAGCCCCTCCTCACCCTCCTCCTCTTTCCCCAAACTATTCCTCAGAAAAAGCGGCACCCATCGAATCTACGAAGGCCACCCATGGGTATTCCAAAACGAAATAGACCGCATCGAAGGCAACGTCAAAAACGGCGACTACCTCGCCGCCTACGACTCCCGAGGCCAACTCCTCGGCTCCGGCATCTACAACAACCAATCCCGCATCGTCTTCCGCCGCTACTCCCGCGAACTCCAAGCCCTCGACCGCAGCTTCCTCACCACCACCATCCGCAAAGCCATCCAATACCGCCGCACCCTACAACCCACCCCCCCCCCAGCCGAACGCCTCGTCTGGTCAGAATCCGACTCCCTCCCCGGCCTCGTCGTCGACCGCTACCACGACCACCTCGTCATCCAGACCCTCACCTTCGCCTTTGCCCAACGCCAACCCCTCATCATCGAAATCCTCACCGAGCTCCTCTCACCCACCTGCATCATCATCCGCAACGACGCCCCAGTCCGACAACGAGAAGGCCTACCCCTCGAAAAATCCGTCGCCCTCGGCACCTACACCCCACCCACCCCCATCTCACTCCACGGCATAGAATACCACCTCAACCTCCTAGAAGGCCAAAAAACCGGCTTCTACCTCGACCAACTCCACAACTACCTCACCATCGCCCAACACGCCAAAGACCGCCGCGTCCTCGACTGCTTCTGCAACCAAGGCTCCTTCGGCCTACACGCCGCACAACACGGCGCCCGATCCGTTCACGCCATAGACCAATCCGAAGAAGCCATCGCCCTCGCACGCACCAACGCCAACCGCAACAACCTATTCAACATCTCATTCGAAAACGCCAACGTCTTCGACGCCCTCTCCACACAAGAAAACGAAAAAAAACAATACGACCTCATCATCCTCGACCCCCCCTCCTTCACCCGCAACACCGACCAAATCCAATCCGCCCTACGCGGCTACCACGAAATTCACCGCCGCGCCCTCCGCCTCCTCGCCCCCGGCGGACTCCTCGCCACCTTCTGCTGCTCCCACAACATCACCGCAGAACTCTGGGAAAAAATGATCAACCGCGCCGCCGCCTCCACCCGCTGTCAACTACGCCTACGCCTTCGCCTCACCCAAGCCTCAGACCATCCCATCCTCATCAACGTCCCAGAAACCGAATACCTCAAAGGCCTACTACTCGAAAAACTCTAAACCAACCCCCGCACAGCCAGCCTTCTATGTCCCAACCCCACCCCCACCCGCCCCTCCCTCTCATCCTCCTCCCCCTCCTCATCATCCCCCTCCCCTCCCCCCTCAACTCACAACCCCAACCCGACCTCCCCCCCCCACTCATCTCCATCCCCCCCATCCACGCCGAAACCGTCGACGCACAAAAAATCCACATCAACTCCCCCGGCATCATCACCCTCGTCCTCAAATCCAACCAACCCCTAGCCGACCGCACCCGCTCCATCGCCCGCAGCCTCGACGACCTCCGCGGCCTAAAAGAATGGCGCCTCATCGTCGTCATCGACTTCAGAAACTCCCTAGCCAACCTCCTCCCCACCATCGTTCGCATCCAAATTCGCTCCAACCTCGATCAAGAAGCCCAACGACTCCTCCCCTACTACCGCTCCAACGGCAACCCCAACTCCCCCCGCCACGACCTCCACACCATAGCCGATTTCGACGGAACCATAGCCGAAGCCCTCGGCTGGAACAACAAACCCAACGAACTCGCCGCCACACTCTTCAACACCAAAGGATACATCCACCGCCGCTGGTCCGACCTCCACAACCCACAACCCCTCCGTCGCCACCTCCTCCGCCTCCTCCGCTCCAAAAACAAAACCCCCTCACCCCACCCAACACCCCCCCCCACTCAACCACACCCCTAAATCCCCTCACCACCCCCTCCATATGCCACCCAAAACCCCCAAAAAAACCCCCACCACAACACCCCAAACCAACACCCCCACCCCACAACCCACCACACACCGCATCCTCATCATCGACGACGAAAAAGACGTCCACTACTCATTCACAAGACTCTTCGAAAACGAACCCTACACCATCCTCTCCGCCAACACCATAGAAAAAGGTTTCGCACTCGCCCGATCAGAAAACCCAGACCTCATCCTCCTCGACATCCGCATCGGCCAAGGCAACGGCCTCGACCTCCTCAAACAAATCCGCCGCTACAACCCCAAACAAATCATCATCGTCATCACAGCATACGGCACCTCAGACACCGCCATCGAAGCCATGAAACACGGCGCCTACGACTACTTACTCAAACCCTTCGACATCCCACACCTCAAAGACCTCATCCACCGCGCCCTCTCCACCACCACCATCCGCGCCACACCCCCCCCACCCCCCCCCACACCACACGACATCCACACAACCCTCGTCGGCACCTCCCCCAAAATGCAAGAAGTCTACAAACTCATCGGCCAAGTCGCCCCCTCCAACACCACCGTCCTCATCCTCGGAGAAAGCGGCACCGGAAAAGAACTCGTCGCCCACGCCATACACCACAACAGCCCCCGCGCACACAAACCCTTCCTTGCCATCAACTGCGCCGCCATCCCAGAAAACCTCCTCGAAAGCGAACTCTTCGGCCACGAACGCGGCTCCTTCACCGGCGCCATGTCCCAACGCATCGGCAAATTCGAACAAGCCCACGGCGGCACCCTCTTCCTCGACGAAATCGGCGAAATGCCCCTCTCAACCCAAGCCAAAATTCTCCGCGTCCTACAAGAATCAGAATTCACCCGCATCGGCAGCAACATCCCCATCACCGTCGACGTCCGCATCATCGCAGCCACCAACCGCGACCTCTACGCACAAGTCCTCTCCCGACACTTCCGCGAAGACCTCTACTACAGACTCAACGTCGTCACCATCCACCTCCCACCCCTACGCGAACGCAAAAGCGACATCCCCCTCCTCGTCCAACACCTCCTCAACCGCCTCCGCATCAAAAACCCCTCACTACCCCCCGCCCACCTCTCCGAAGAAGCCCTCACCCACCTCACAGCCTATCACTGGCCCGGAAACATACGCGAACTCGAAAACTGCCTCCAACGCGCCCTCGTCCTATCACAAGCCCACACCATCCTCCCCACCCACCTCCCCAAAGAAATCCAACAAGCCATCCACCAACCCCCCGCCCCCCACACCACCCCCAAAGCCCCCTCACACCTCGAATCACTCGCCGAACAACTAGCCCCCCTCATACACAAATCCCATCGCCCCATCTGGCCCGAATTCATGGCACACCTCATCCATCACCTAAAACGCTTCTACCCAGACGCCCCCCACTCCGACCTCGCACCCCTCATCGGACTCAACGAAAAACTCTGGCAAATCTACTACAAAGAATACCAAAAACTCCACCCCCCCACCTAAAACACCCCCACCCAACCATGTTTCGCAACTTCTACCAAAACAAACGCGTCCTCATCACCGGCCACACCGGCTTCAAAGGCGCCTGGCTCACCCTCTGGCTCCACAAACTCGGCGCCCAAATCACCGGCCTAAGCCTCCCCCCTCACACCACCCCCAACCTCTTCGATCAACTCCAACTCAAAAACTACTGCCAACACCACATCGCCGACATCCGCGATCTCGCCCACATCCAAAAAATCATCCTCCACACCCAACCCGACCTCATCTTCCACCTCGCCGCCCAACCACTCGTCCGCGAATCCTACTCCATCCCAATCGAAACCTGGCACACCAACACCCTCGGCACCGCACACATCCTCGAAACCCTCCGCACCCTACAAAAACCCTGCACCGCAATCCTCATCACCACCGACAAATGTTACGAAAACCGCGAATGGCTCCACGCCTACCGCGAAGACGACCCCCTCGGCGGACACGACCCCTACAGCGCAAGCAAAGCCGCAGCAGAACTCGCCATCCACTCCTACCGCCGCTCCTTCTTCGCCCCACCCTCACCCATCCGCATCGCATCCGCACGCGCCGGCAACGTCATCGGCGGAGGCGACTGGGCAAAAGACCGCCTCATCCCAGACTGCATACGCGCACTAAGCCAATCTCAGCCCATACCCATCCGCAACCCCCACGCCACACGCCCCTGGCAACACGTCCTCGAACCCCTCTCCGGCTACCTCTGGCTCGGAGTCGTCCTCTCAACCCTCCCCTCCACCCCCACCTCTCCCGACCCACTCCACCTCTACAGCACCTTCAACTTCGGCCCCCACCTAGAATCCAATCGCCCAGTGGCCCAAGTCGTCGAAGAACTCCTAAAACACATCCCCGGCACCTGGATCGACCACTCCGACCCACACGCCCCCCACGAAGCCTCACGACTACAACTAGCCATAGACAAAGCCTACCACCTCCTCGGCTGGACCCCCGTATGGAACTTCTCCACCACCATCGCCATCACCGCACGCTGGTATCGCGCCTACATGAACGGAGCCACAAACCTCCAAGCCCTCACCGAAGAAAACATCGAAAACTACACCCACGACGCCCGTAAAATCGGCCTTCCGTGGACTCAATAAAACCTCTACCCTACACCCATGACCCACTTCTCCCCAGGACAAATCGCCACCGTCCAACTAAAAAACGCCCCCCCCAAAAAAGTGCTCATCCTCACCCCTCCAGACTCCGAATCCTACATCGAAGCTGCACTACTACTCTCATCCATCTCCTCCACCTCACAAGTCTTCCACCTCCAATCCTCAGACTGGTCCACACACCCACTCCACGACCTAATCGCCATCTCGCTCAGAGAACGGCACCTCTACCACACCACCTCACTCACCCCCACCGACTCCAGCCTCACAACCTCCGCCCTCCTCCGATACCAAAAAAAACTCATCCTCACCCTCACCCAACACTACTCACACCTCGCCCACACCCGCCAACGACCAGGCTACCAACACGACGCACCCCCATTCACCCCACACCAAGACACCATCCCCTACGCAGGACGCGTCTTCGACGCCGCCGAAGTCACAGCCGCCGTCAACTCCATCCTCGATTTCTGGCTAACCCTAGGCCCCGAAGGAGAAGCCTTCGAAACTGAACTAGCCCAATATCTCGGCGTCAAACGCTCACTGCTCGTCAACTCCGGATCCTCAGCCAACCTACTCGCCCTCTCCGCCCTCACCAGCCCCAAACTCCCCCCAGAACGCCGCATCCTACCCGGCGACGAAGTCATCACGACAGCCGCCGGATTCCCCACCACCGTCGCCCCCATCATCCAATGCGGAGCCATCCCCGTCTTCCTAGACAACGATCCACTCACCCTCAACGCCGACCTCACCCACCTCGAAGAAGCCCACCGCCCAGGAAAAACCAAAGCCGTCATCATGGCCCACACCCTAGGCAACCCCTTCGACCTCGATCGCATCACAGACTTCTGCCAAAAACACAACCTCTGGCTCATCGAAGACAACTGCGACGCCCTCGGAGCTCGCTACGCAGGACGACTCACCGGAACATGGGGCGACCTCTCCACCCAATCCTTCTACCCCCCCCACCACCTCACAATGGGAGAAGGGGGCGCTGTAAATATCGTTCGCGATATGAAACTAAAAGTCCTCGTCGAAAGCTTCCGCGACTGGGGACGAGACTGCTGGTGCCCCTCCGGAAAAGACAACACCTGCAACAAACGCTTCGGCTGGCAACTCGGCGAATTACCCCAAGGTTACGACCACAAATACATCTACTCACACCTCGGCTACAACCTAAAACCACTAGACCCCCAAGCAGCAATCGCACGTCAACAACTCCTCAAGCTCCCCCACTTCATCCAAGCACGCCAACACAACTGGCTCACCCTACGCCAAGGCCTTCACGACCTCAGCGAGTTTTTCGACTTTCACCTCCCCACACACGCCAAAGATTGGTCCCCACAAACCGGCTTCACATGGCACAAAAATAAACCCGAAAACTACGTCCAACCATCCTGGTTCGGTTTCATGCTCCTCGTCAAACCCAACGCCCCCTTCACCCGCACAGAACTCGCACGCCACCTCGATCAAAAGAAAATCGGCAACCGCATGCTCTTCGGAGGAAACCTCCTCCGACAACCTGCCTTCGTTCAGCTCCGCAAAGAGCGTCCCGAGTCCATCCGAATCATTGGCGACTTAAAAGGAGCCGACCGCATCCTCAATCACGCCCTCTTCATCGGCGTCTACCCAGGCCTCACCCCAGCAATGCTCGACTACATGATCGAAGCTATCCACGACTTCGTCCGATCACGCTGATCATCCTCGCCCCTCCCAAAGCGCTAGTATACGGGCTCCGAAGCTTTCACATGGCGCATGTAGCTCTGCGTAATCAACACCAAAATCATAAAAATCACCATAGACAAAGCAGCCGCCCACCCCAACCGATACATACTAAACGCAGCCTTATACACGTAAGACACCAAAATATGTGTCGACTCAGCAGGCTCACCCATATTCGAAACAAGCCACACAACGTTGATGTTATTAAAAGTCCACACCGTGCCAAGCGTAATGGCCGGCGCTAAAACCGGCCTAAGAAGCGGAAGCGTGATATTACAAAACTGCTGCCACGCACTCGCACCATCTATCTCCGCAGCCTCATACAAATCATTCGGGATAGACTGCAAACCACCCAAAGCAACAACCATCATAAAAGGAAAACCCATCCAAATATTCGTAATAATCACCGCAACAAACGCCTCCAAAGGCGAGCCCAGCCACTGCACCGGCGGAAGCCTCAAATACTCCCTCAAAATAACATTTATTGCACCATAGTCGTAGTTAAACATCCCCCGCCATGTCAACGCAGTAATATACTGCGGCAAAGCCCACGGAAGAATAAGAATCATCCTCCACCAAGGCTTCCCACGAATAAACTTCTGGTGCAACGCAACAGCAAGAGCCACCCCAATCGTAACATGAAAAAACACATTCACCACTGTCCAAACCAAAGTCTTAATCAAAAGCTCCCATAAAATCGGCTCAGAAAAGACCGCAACATATTGCCGAATGCCGACTATCCGCCAATCGCGTATCGTATAAAGATTCGCATTCGAAAACGAAAGCACAATATTGTAAAAAAACGGATAAGCGACTACCGCCAACACAATCACCAGCATCGGCCCAATTAAAAAACTGAGAAAAATCGGGAAACGCGAAGCTCGATACATAAACTCACATCTGACTATCGCGAATAAGCTTTTCAGTGTCCGCCTGCATGCGACGCGCCCCCTCCTCAGGGCTGAGCTTCCCAGCCATAATAAGCTGATATGCACCGCGCATACCATCCCATATCTGACGCAGGACAGGAGCAATCGGCATAGGACGACCGCGTAGTATCTGCTCCCACGACTTTTGCAAAATCGGATTACCCTGCACAAGACCAGACTCAATCACTGACAAACGCGTCGGAAAACTCAGCAACCGCTCGACCATCCGCCGTTGCGTCTCCTCAGAAGTCAAATACTTAAGCACCTCCAACACAAGCGGCAGTTTCTCACGCTTTACATTCACATTCACACAATAACCACAGGCAGACACCAGTGGCTCTGCCCAAAATCCCTTCTCACTATTGTAAGGCAACGGCGCAATCATACTCCGCTTCGGCACCTGATAATCAGCCCAAGACCAAGGACCATTGATAATCATCGCCGCACGACCCTCCTTAAATAAAGCATCGGAAATTTGGTAATCGGTCTCCGGCGGCACAACCCTATGCACATTTCGCAACTCCGAAACAAACCGCAACGCCTCCACCATCTGCGGAGTATCTAATGTAGGACGTCCAGATTCATCCATCAGCCAACCACCAAATGCCGTCAAAAAAGGAATGAAAAAAAACGGCTCTTGATAATTCCACGTTATCCCATACCGCTTTTGGCCCATCTCCTCACCATCCCGAGTAACCTCCTTAAGCACCTTCACAAACTCATCAAAATCACGAGGCGGCTCAGAAATCAAATCGCGATTGTAGATCAACATCAAATGATCCCCAACCTTATCCGCCACCATCCATTGACGCCCCTTCCAAGACACCTTTCCCTTCTCATGAAACTCCTCAAAAAAATCAGCTCCTAGCACCTCGTCCAATGGCATAATCACCCCCGTCAGTTCAAACACTCCCACATTATCCGAAGCTACATAAACCAAATCTGGCCCAACACCCGCAACCGCCGCCGCCAAAAAATGATTCCGCAATTCCTCTACAGGCTTGTTTAACACCACTACCCGCCGATCCTTATGCAAAGCGTTATACTCCCTGACTATTTCCTCCAGCAAAGCTCGCTCCGACTGAGCCTTCATATGCCACACCCGCACAACCCGACTCTCATCCAACCCCCCACATCCGACCATCAACGCCGCAAACACACTCAGCCCAAGCCAAAAATACATACTAAATATCCTCTTTCTCAAAACCACTCGCTCAGTCTACCCACAACCCACCTATCTTTGTCGAGCACATAAGCTCCACTCCGCCCTTCTCGCTTCCCTTATAAAAAAACCTCGGCCAACTACATGCTCGAGCCGCTTTTCCGATGTAACTTCGTGAGCATAAAAGCCCTAAAAAATTATATCATCCCCTGCAAAAATTTCCTTAAATTACCCCAGCAAAGCCCACCACCTAATCTTGCCAAAATTCGCTATCGAATTATCGGCTTTATATTCAAATATTTACACATAAAAATCAAAATTTTCCATCCTTCCACTTTTTTTAGGCACAATAATTGCTAATTCCGCTTTACCCCATCATGCTATCCAATAAATTGTAATAATAAAACAAACACAAGCCTCCCCCTGCTATGGACCCCACACCGCCCTACATCCCTAAGCCAGTCCCAAGACCCTCACCCACATCACCCCAGTCGCATCCTCAATTTCCACACCCCACACAACAACCGGAACAAACTCACACCCCTACTCATCCCTCCCAACCACCACATCCCCACCCACCCGTCAACCCCTATCCCCATCAACCAGACCCCTCCATCCCACTCCGGCCATCTATTTACCCCACATCCAGACCCGCTCCGCACACCCCTCCCAACTCGACTCCCCCCACCCCCTCCCCAGATCCACAAACACAACCCCATCCCCCAAACACCCCGACTACCCCAGACCCATCGTTCTCCACACACCCATCCCCAACCCCCTCTACCTCGCAACCTGCCACCTCTCCCGATCGCCCCACCCCTCCACCTCAACAAGACGGCAGCAGCAACCTCGATAAAATCAGAGAACTCATCTTTGGTGATGAAATCCGCCGCATCGAAAATCGCATCCTACAACTCGAATCCAAATTCACCCAAGAAATCAACCACCTCAAAGCTCTTTTCGATGAGCACTACAAATCTCTCGACCGCGCCACCCTAATCCTCGCCCAAGAAACACGCGACCGAATTGAATCCCTGACCGCCAGAGCACAACAAGAACAAGCGCGCATCGGCGAACAAATCCGCCAACAACACAACACCCTCTACGACATGCTAGCCAAAGCCACCAACGACCTCCGCAACGACAAAGCCGATCGCCGCCTCATCGCAGAAATGTTCTCCGAAATGGCCAAACGCCTACTCAACACCTCTGCCTCCCCATCCCCCCAAACCCAACCCCGCTACGAAAATCCCCCTCACCCGTGACGTCACTCCCCAGCCATGCCCCCCGCCCCCACCCCTCCTATCCCCCCAGCACAAGCCTCAAGCTATTCCAGCAAAAGTGACGACCAAGCCTTCTCCGAGCTCACCCAAATCCTCAACCAAAACGAGCGCGCACGCATCGAGCGACTCGAAAGACGAATGAACAACTTCCGCCTCCGGCCGGAAGATGTCTCCCCCATCCTCCCCGAGGCCATAGCACAAGCCGCCTCACGCAGCCAAAAACTCTCCAGCGCCCTCACCTCGACCGTCCAGGACATCCTCGACGCTCTCTTCAAGCAAAAACCACACCTCTTCGTCGATGCCCTCTTCCCTCTCATCGGACCCACGATCCGAAAATCCATCGCCGCAAGTTTCAGTTCCCTCATTGAAAATATCACACAAAGCGTCGAGCACACCTTCACCCTCGAAGGCCTACGTTGGCGCTGGCAAGCTTGGCGCACGGGCCGCCCCTACGCTGAAGTCGTCCTTTCCCACACCCTCCTCTACCGCGTCGAGCAAGTCTTCCTCATCCACAGAAAATCTGGTCTCCTCCTCCAGCACGTATCCGCAGACGACACCGATCAACGCGACCCACAACTCGTCTCCAGCATGCTCACAGCCATCCAAGACTTCGTTCGCGACTCATTCGGCGCCAATCCCGACCACAACCTCGACTCTTTCCGCGTCGGTGAATTAGTCGTCCAAGTCGAGCAATCCCCCACTGCCATCCTCGCCGCCGTCGTCCGCGGCACCGTCACCCCAGAGCTCCACCACCTCTTCCAGCGCACCCTCGAGCAAATCTACTACGACTTCCGAATCCCATTACTCGATTTCCAAGGCGACACCTCTCCCTTCCTAGCCACACGCCCACTCCTAGAAGCCTGCTTGAAAAAAGAAAAAAGAACTCCTCCCCGCCATTTCTCCTGGATCTTACTACTCCTTCTCCTCACCATCATAGGCCTAATTGGTTATGGCTACCACCGCCACCATCAACACCAACTCCTCCTCGCCGAAAAAGAACGCCAGTGGCAACGCTTCCTCCTCGAAGCCTCCTCACTCCCAGGCGTCATCATCACCTACTCCCACCACGCCGAAGGCCGCTACACCCTCTCAGGACTAAAAGACCCTCACGCCTCAGATCCTCTCGATCTCGCCCCCAAATACCAAATCGATCCCAAAACAATTTCCACCTCATGGAAACAAATCCTCTCACTCGAACCCGACCTCATCTATCGCCGCGCCCTCGAATACCTTAATCCACCCGACACCGTCACCCTCAAGCTGGCCGATAATATCCTAATCGCCAGCGGCCGCGCTCACCACAGATGGATCCAAGACGCCCTAGCACGCTGGCCAGCGATTAACGGCGTGCAACGCTTCGTCACCGACGACCTCGTCAACATCGAAATGCAAGCCTTCCAATCCATCGTCCAAAAAATCGAAGCTCTACATATCTTCTTCGACCCCTCCCAATCCATACCCATCCCAGGCCAAGAAACCGTCCTCATAGACCTGATCAACTACCTCAAAAGCCTCGTCCCCTTAGCTGAAACCCTCGACTATCAAATCTCCCTCGAAATTCTCGGCCACACCGATCCCACCGGCGCTCAAGAAATGAACGACACCCTCAGCATCACCCGCGCCAACCGCATCATGGCCCTCCTTGTCCTCCAAGAACCTCCCCCTATCATGCTTACCCCCATCGGCGTAGGAAGCAGCATGCCGACCCTCTCTCCACAAGCTGCCCAGCACCCCAACGCCTCACCTCGACGCGTCTCTTTCCGCTTGAAATGGAGCTTGGCCGAGTCATAAGCCCTCCATGCCCCCTCATCTCCCCGATACCGATCCCCTGCTCTCCCTCCTCATAGAGCTAGCCGAAGCTACCCGAGACCATCTTCTAACTCTTCGCACTCGACACTCCCACAACGACTGGTGCAAAGCCTCGTCTCACTCTGAGGCAGATGTCTTGTTCCGTGTCGACGTGATCACAGAAGAATTTCTCGTTCCCGAACTCATCCGCCGCTGGCCCCACTCCTCCCCCACACGTCTCACCATCGAAGGACTCCACAACGGACTACTCTTACCCGATTCCACCCCCTCTGCAGACTTTCAATACGAGCTCATCATCGACCCCATCGATGGCACACGCGGCCTCATGTATGATAAACGCCCCGCCTGGATCCTCATCGGACTTGCCCCAAGGACATCCCCTCACACCACACTCGCTCACATCACCCACGCCGTCATGGTCGAAATCCCCACCAGCAAGCAGACCCTCGCCGACACCTTTGCAGCCGTGCGGATTTCCTCAAGCTCTATTCAGTCTCGGGCTTATCGCACCGATCTCTTGCATAAAGTCACCATGCCTTTGAACCCACAGCCTTACCCCCACCCCACATTGGTCCCCAACTCATTCGCAAGCTTTGCAAAATTTTTTCCCACAGGCCGTCTTCTCACCGCAAAAATAGAAGACACCTTCTGGAAGCGCATCTTTCCTCAGTCCCCAGCCATCACCACCATCTTCGATGATCAATACATCAGCACTGGCGGGCAACTCTCCGAAATCCTTCTCGGTCACGATGCATTCATCGCAGACCTACGCCCAATCATTCACGAAAGACTCGGACTCAGCAACACCCTAAGCACACACCCTTACGACCTCTGCACCCTCCTTATCGCCCAAGCCTACGGATGTATCGTAGAAGACCCCTATGGTCGCCATATAAATGCGCCCCTAGACACGACCACCCCGATAGCCTGGGTAGCCTACGCCAACGCCGCTCTGGCTGAGACTTTACGCCCCCATCTCATTGAAGCCATCCAATCCCTATAGCCCGTGTAACTATCGGGCTGCAGGGATTTGAACCCTGGACCTCTTCGTCCCGAACGAAGCGCGCTACCAGGCTGCGCTACAACCCGAAGATTTCTCACCAACACTGCCGCTTCACGGGCATTCTACAAGTCCAAAAGCCTCATCAGAAACGAAACGATGCCCCGAGTTGCACATACGGAGCAGTATCCGATCGGATCTGTTTATCAGCACGGAAATAGTGATAGCGCCGATCTAGCATAGCTCCTGTCTCAAGCTCAAAAGCAAGCGCATCATTCGGCTGCACACGCACTCCGCCGCCAGCTCGTATTTCACGATAATCCAAAAGCGCGTTATTAAGCGCTGGATCCCCATGAGTATCGCCAAAATCTTGCTCAGTGCGATACGAACCCCCTTTCCACTCGCCCCCAGCATAAACTCTCACTCCCGGAGCGACTCGATATTCAAGCCGCGGCGTGGGAAAGACAAGATTGGCTTGCCAATCCCTCGCAAAAGCCCAGCGCACGCCGACACCGGGAATCACGGGAATATCTCGCCAAGCGTTAAACGTCAGACCAAAAATCCAGTTCAAATCTCGATCCACGAAATAAGACGCTCCCAGCAAGAGCGGAACGTTAAACGCACGGCTATCGAAATCACTTCCTGTAGAATAAATACCAGGACGTGCCTCCAATCGTAAGAGCCAGTTCGGATAGAAGACCCAGTCAAACCCAGCCACGAAATTGGCCCCTTCCAGGGTGTTAGGCACGGTATTCGACTGATTGTAAGAAAAGGAAGAACGGCTCACTTCAAAGCCCAGGCGATATTGAAAATCTTCGTTCACATTCGGCGTAGCGACATAACCCCAGTCTAAATGAAGACCAGCCACTCGGCCTTCTGATACTGTGCCTCGACGCAAGTCACTAGAAAAGCCATAGCTCGCTTTGAGTCGGATTTCATTTTCTGGAATCATATCGAAGGGATGTCGTGAGCCGGGGTTTTTTTCCGCGGCATCAGCGAGGGTCTTAGGCGAGCTATGTGGTCCAGGTTTGGAATGAGAGGTGCGTTCAGACTGTCTTGCTGGGAAAGGACGATTGGACTGCGCTGACGGAGCAGATGCAACCCCCAGAGTAAAAGCTAATCCGATAGCAACAGTGATTAAGATCGATCTCATGCCCATAGATTACGGATTGTTTTCAGCTTTGGCAAACGGGAAGCTTGCGACCGTGCCAATCTCAAGCTTAAGGAGATAGAAGGCTGGCTATTTAAGGTTAACTTTGTTAATATTCAAAATGCAGGCAGCCGGAACGTCGCTAGTCGAGTGTCCCCCGTAGGCATGGCGACTAGAGGAAAGTCCGAACGCCATCCAGAGAGTGAGCCGTCGGATAACGGCGGGACGTCTCTCCCCAAGGAGAGGCGGACGGAAAGTGTCACAGAAACGATACCGCCTCGCAGCGCAAGCTTCGAGGTAAGGGTGAAATGGCGGGGTAAGAGCCCACCGCGCAGAGAGCAATCGCTGCGGCAGGACAAACCCCTCACGGCGCAAGACCAAACAGGCGACGCCGGCACTCTGGAGCCGCTTGAGCTTCGCGATGAAGACAAGCCGTCGCCGGGTATAGGTCGCACGAGGGAAACGGTTAACGTTTCCCCGGCCTCAAGTCTTATGGCTTGAGGACAGAGAAATGACGTTCCTTCGGCTGTGTCGAGCGGCTGAAGACAGAATTCGGCTTACAGGCTGCCTGCGCGCGAGCTAAGGTTTTTTCTGGCAGGATCGGTCGCGAAATTCGATTTCGTCAATCAAGTGGTAGAGTTTCGCCACACGGTCGCGTTGGATTTGGTAGGCCAGCTCAGGGAAGCTCGAGATGTAAGCTTCGCCTTGGATGGTGCTGTGGATGGACTTGAGGAGCTCTTCTTCGGACTCGGCGAGGCTATTCCACGCGTCAATGTTTTTTTGCATGAGTGCACGCTCTTCTGGGTCTTTGAGCATATCGAGGATTTGCGCGTGAAGTTTCCGAATCTCATCGGTCCATTCCATCTGCGCGGTGTAAAGAGCAAGATGGATCTCTCGATCGTCGCTTGCCCTCATCATGTCTTCTTGTAGGCGTTGCTCGATGGGATGTGCGTCAATTTTGTTTTGAATCGGATCACCTTCCTGGACTTCTTCTTGTGGAATGTCAGCCGGTTGCTCCGCTGAAGCCGATTCAGGGGATGACGAGCTCGTCGCGGGTGATGGAGGGGTGCAGCTTGAAAGGATGAAGGAGAGGAGCAGGAGGAGTATTTTCATTGGGATTTGAGGAAAGTTGAGTGAGGGGGTTAGATTTTTTGAACGATGATAGCAGCGTTGTGACCACCGAAACCGAAGGAGTTACTCATAGCTGCTTTTATCTCCATTTCTCGTGCAGTGTGGGGAATATAGTCGAGATCGCACTGTGGGTCGGGATTATCCAGATTAATCGTGGGGGGTAAGATGCCTTCACGCAACGCCATCACCGTGGCGATCAGCTCGATAGCACCCGCCGCGCCCAGGGTGTGGCCTGTCATAGACTTAGTCGAGCTCGCGGGAATTTTGTAGGCGTGTTGGCCGAAGACGGCCTTAATTGCTAGCGTCTCGCATATATCGCCCTGAGGTGTGGAAGTGCCGTGGGTGTTGATATATCCTATATCCTCGGGATTGAGGCGTGCGTGATGAAGCGCGTTTTTCATCGCACGAGCTGCTCCGCGACCTTCGGGATCAGGCGCAGTCATGTGATAGGCATCGGCTGAGAGGCCGTAGCCGCTGATTTCTGCTAATATCGGTGCTGAGCGGCGGCAAGCGTGCTCATATTCTTCCAGCAAAACCGCACCTGCACCTTCGGCCAAGACGAATCCATCTCGATCGCGATCAAAAGGCCGAGAGGCTTTTTCAGGCTCATCGTTGCGAAGGCTGAGAGCTTTCATTGCCGCAAAACCTGCCAATCCAAGGGGCACCACAGCCGCTTCGCTACCGCCTGCTAAGATGACGTCGGCTTCGTCATTGAGGATCAGGCGCCACGCCTCTCCGATACATTGCGCTGCTGTGGCGCAAGCGGTGACGACGGCATAGTTTGGCCCAGAGAATTGAATCTCCATGGCAATGATGCCCGAAGCCATATTCGCAATCATCATCGGGATCATGAATGGAGAAATGCGGGAAGGCCCTTTCTGGAGGAGAATTTCGTGTTGGTCTGAGAGAGATTTTAATCCACCGATGCCCGAACCAAAAATCACCCCTGCACGCGTGGGATCATAAGACGAGGATGCAAGACCAGACTGAGCCAGAGCCTCCTTAGCTGCTGCCATCGCAAAATGGGTATATCGGTCCGCACGGCGGGCGTCTTTAGAATTATTAAAGTAACGTGAAGGGTCGAAGTTTTTGACTTCTCCAGCGATCTTGCTGTCGTATGAACTCACGTCAAATGCGGTGACGCGGGAGATGCCTGATTTCCCAGCTATCAGTTGACTCCAAAATGTAGGCACATCGTTCCCCAGTGGGGTGACGACGCCCATCCCTGTGATAACTACGCGTCTTGTGCTCATGTGACGATTAGTCAAAGTGAACGATTTCTTATTTCATTGGCACAAAAAAAGGCAGCCTGCAAGCGGCTGCCTTACTTCTGCAAACCGGAATAAGAGTCTAAGCTGTTTCGACTTTTTCTTCAATGTAACGAATGACGTCTCCGACGCTCTGAAGTTTTTCGGCTTCTTCATCGGGGACTTCGACGCCGAATTCTTCTTCAAAGGCCATGATGAGCTCCACGGTGTCGAGAGAATCGGCGTTGAGATCTTCAATAAAACGAGCTGTGGGAGTAACTTGCTCGGGATTGACACCAAGTTGTTCGACAATGATATCCTTTACGCGTTGTTCGATAGTTTTTTCTGCCATAAGAGTGGGGTTGATGTGCGCTAGTTAGGAACGTTTTAGAAAAATGGCAATAGTTTTTTTGGAAAATCAACACCTCCTCCTGGGCAAGCTACGAGGATTAAGTTTTAGTAGACCACTGTATTTTGTCGTAGTTTTCTCTGAAACGAGGCCCAATGTTTCGAGGGGCATCCCCTTTGCCATTTTGGATCTGTCGCTTGGCGGATGAGCCCCTTGTATTTTCACCCGAGCTGGCAGAGCTCCCGCTGCAAGCTTCAGCAGAAGTTGCCCCACAAGCGCAGGATGTAGACCTAGATGTGTCCATAATCCTATCCTCTCCTCTCTTTCTCAGGTTAGAGATTTTTTTTCACCTTCGCCTCTTTGGCGGCACATCCCAAGAGAGGGGGTATGCCGCCAAAGAGATTATATTTAGGTGGAGATCACTTTGATTGTGCGGGGTTGCGCTGCAGGTAGCTTGGGAATGTGCAAGTTAAGAACACCATCCTGATACTTCGCCTGGATGCTGTTGGCATCAGCATCATCGGGAAGTGCGAAGCTACGGCTAAAGCTGCCGTAGAAACGCTCGATCCGATGGGCGCTGGTGTTTTTATCGGTTTTTTCATACTTGCGTTCCCCAGCTATATGCAAACGCCCCTGCTCTACCGTGACCTTAAAGTCGTCTGCTTTGACGCCAGGAATTTCCACTTTGATGTGGTATTCCTTGTCGTCCTCATAGACGTCTACAGCCGGAGTCCAGACACTACTCGCATCTAGAACTCGGCGGTCACCGATAGGATTGATGAGTTTTCCAAGGCGGTTGGCAAAAGCCTCCAACTCTTGGAACGGGTTCCATTGTGTTATCGAGTAGCTCATAATTGCCTCCTTTCTTTTCGGGCGGTGTTTTTTTGGTTTCCCCTCTCAGGAACCGCCCATCCTGAGAAGGGGTGATAATCATTACACCCACCAATCAGCAAGCCCTATGCCAGATTACTTCTTCCACTGATTTGCTTCGAAGACAACGACTTATAAAGCAATCGGGCTAACTGACGTTCATTCGTATGTGACGCAGTGGCACAAGTTGTCACCCCTGTTTGTGTCGTCTTTACACACACTTCTTATTCGAAGCTCTATCTACGGAAAACAAAATGCTTCAATGCAAGAATTCTGCTACCCTCCATCAAACATGAGGCAAGTTGACGTTCGTGATCATCTCACCTTGTCTGCTTGGCGCATCGATGTCGAGCGAGGCGAGATATTAACACGCAAGCCTCTAGATGCAGGAAATCGTGAAATCTTGCCCATTCTCGTCCCAGGCCTATGCGACGTTCAAATCAACGGCTACGCCGGCACTGATTTTAACAGCGACACCCTCGAAGAAGCCGCATGGCATCACGCTGTCGCATCCCTACTACGCGACGGTTGCAGTGCCTTCTGTGCAACACTAATCACCTGCCCTCTCCCCTCCCTACAAAAACGCATGCGTCGAATCTGTGAGCTCATGCAAAACACACCGCAGTGCATAGGCATTCATCTCGAGGGGCCCTACCTCAACCCCGACACAGGCACGCGGGGCATTCACCCAGAAAAACACATGCTCAAAAAAAATTTACTCACCTTCCTTGGCGCCATCGCAGAATACCTAGACCACGTGCATCTCATCACTCTTGCCCCCGAATCAATTGAGGAAAACGAACGAGCCGCTTTCCTCTCCCAATGCCAAAAAAAAGGCATCCGCGTCTGCGCTGGCCACAGCTCTGCTCGTGGCAACACCCTACGCGACGCCATAAACGAAGGCCTCTTCGGGTGGACCCACCTCGGCAACGCCATAGGACGAAATCTCGACAAATTCGAATATCCCTTTTGGGACGTCCTAGCCCACCCCCACCTTCGTGCCTCTCTGATTCCAGATAGTTGGCACCTGCCTCCTGCTGCATTCCGAGTCATCGCCTTCGCCCTACACACGCGCATGATTTTGACAACCGATGCCTCAGCAGTTGCTGGCTCAGATCACCAAAACTCTCTCTTTCTAAACGATACCCCCATCCAAATAAAAATCTCCTCCGAAAACATCGAATGTGAACCCGCACCCCTTCCCATGCCAATAAAATTCTGGGGCCACTGGCTTGAAAAAAAATTAGAATTAGACTGGGAACGGCATGCATCTTTCATTCCACACAGACCAGCCAAAGTCCCTCGCGTGGTAAACGACGAAAATCGTCTCGCAGGCTCAGCTCTCAGACCGCTAGACGCCGTGTGGCAAGCAGCCTGGATGCTACAAGTGCCCTGGACCTTACTCTGGGATACTTACTCGACGCAAGTCTTCAGCCATTGGCTAAATCCAAATCTACCCCGCCCCATATCCAGCCAAAAAGCCTTCTATCTCGTCACGCCACCTCAGCCCACCGATACCTCACTCCATCTACTCCCACTCGATAGTAGCTGGAGGCTTTGAGGAAATATCATACACGACGCGGTTCACGCCATGCACTTCATTAATGATTCGCGTCGAGATTCTTGCCAACAAGTCCGCTGGAAACGGCACCCAGTCCGCCGTCATCCCATCGGTGCTATACACTGCACGAAGGGCCACAGTGTAATGATACGTCCGCTGATCCCCCATCACGCCCACACTCCTCACCGGCAACAACACCGTAAACGCCTGCCAGATTTTATCATACCAGCCAGCCTCCCGTATCTCTTCAATCGCAATTCGATCACTCCTGCGAATGATCTCTAAACGATCCTCACTCACCGCGCCCAGACACCGAACAGCTAATCCCGGCCCAGGGAACGGATGACGATAAAGCATCTCCCGTGGCAAACCTAGCCGCTCCCCAAGTTCCCGCACCTCATCCTTAAACAATTGCCGCAGAGGCTCAATTAACTTAAACGCCATTTTCCGCGGCAACCCACCTACATTGTGATGTGACTTGATCAACGCAGCCGGATTCCCGTTGATCGGCACGCTCTCGATCACATCAGGATAAAGCGTGCCTTGGGCTAGATAAGTGATTTTACCTAGCTTCCGAGCCTCGGCTTCAAACACACGGATAAATTCCCGGCCGATGATCTTTCGCTTGCGCTCTGGATCCACCACCCCACGAAGCGCCTTGAGAAAACGAGCGCTCGCATCGACGACATGCAGATGCGTCCGAAAAACTTTTCGAAAAACTCTTTCGACCTGAGCTCGCTCATCATAACGCAACAGCCCATTATCCACAAAAATACACTCCAACTGCTTCCCAATCGCCTTTTTAAGAAGTGCCGCAGTCACACTTGAATCTACCCCACCACTGAGTCCGAGCACCACACGCTCTTTGCCAATTGCCTTTCGCCAATGATGACAACTCTGCTCGATGAAAGACCGCATCGTCCAGTTTTTGCTGGCACCACAAATCGCCAGAATGAAATTCTCTAAAATCTTTTTTCCATAATGCGTCTGAGTCACTTCAGGATGAAACTGCAAGCCAAAAAAACGCCTCCGTGAATCCTCAATCGCTGCATACCGCGCATTGTCGCTCCGTCCGATTCCCACAAAACCTCGCGGCAAGGCCTTAATGTGATCCGCATGGCTATTCCAAATCGTGCTCTCATCCGGCACCCCATTGAAAAGCCCGCTCTTGCGTAAAATAAAAAGTTTACCCACGCCATACTCCCGCCGCTCGGCTCTAGCTACGCGGCCTCCCAAGCAATGCGCTAGAAGCTGCATCCCATAGCAAATTCCTAAAATCGGCACCCCAAGCGCAAAAATACCCCGATCCGGCAACGGTGCCCCTTCAGCATAGACACTAGCAGGACCTCCAGATAAGATAAGCCCGGCGGGCTTCAGCTCCGCAATCCTCTCGGCCGGCGTATGATACGGCAAGACTTCTGAATAGACATGACACTCCCTCACTCGCCGCGCAATCACTTGGGTATATTGAGAGCCAAAATCCAAAATAATAATGTGATGATCCATAACTCATGGTGCATCTCTCATTGACGCAACGTCAGAAGGAGATCTTTAGCCTCCACAGATTGTCCCACTTTCACAAAAATCTTATCCACAATCCCGTCAACTGGCGCTTGGATATTCGAATACATCTTCATCGCTTCGATCGTCAGCAACTTATCTCCTTTTTGAACCTTAGACCCCACGCTGACGGCCAGCGCGCTGATCATCCCCGGGATTGGCGCTCCCACTTGCAACGGATCACTCGGATCAGCCTTAGGTTGCACAGGTTGAGAAGCTTTCTGTGAACGATCCACAATATGAAGCTGTCGCGTGTTGCCATTCAACTCAAACGTCACCAGCCGTCGCCCGCTTTCGTCTAGCGGTCCCACGTTGACCAGACTGATAAAGAGCGTCTTACCCTCCTCAAGATCCACCTGAATTTCCTCCCCCGGTCTTAGCCCATAAAAAAATGCCGGCGTAGGAAGAACGGAAAGATCACTGTAGTCGCGCTGTTGCCGGACAAACTCCATAAACACATCGGGATACATCAAGTAAGAGTAAAGATCATCATCAGTGACCTCGCGCTTGATTTTTTCAGCCAACTCAGCCTTTGTCGCTTTGAGATTTACGCTGGGTAAATTTGCACCCGGTCGGCCTTTGGTCGGCACGCGCTGCGGACCAAGAATGATTTTTTGCACGTCCTTCGGCCATCCCCCCGGTGGCGTCCCCAACCCGCCCGAAAGCATATCCACAACCGAAGCCGGAAAAGGCGTAGCTCCTGGCTCAAGATTGAGCACATCCGCTGGACGTATCCCTCGAGTAATAAGAAACATCGTCATATCTCCCACGACTTTGCTAGAAGGCGTGACTTTGACGATGTCACCAAAGAGTTGGTTCACTTCAGCATAGGTGCGCTCGATTTCATTCCAGCGATGCAGCAAACCGAGACTCGCTGCCTGTTCTTTTAAGTTTGTGTATTGGCCTCCCGGCATTTCGTGGACATAGACAGCGGCGTTCCCCGTGCGCGGGGCTGTATCAAAAGGTTGATAGTAACTTCGCACCACTTCCCAATAATCGCTCAACGCATTGAGCTTCTCGAGATCCAACTCAGTTTCACGCGGAGTATTTTGCAATGCTGCGACTATAGAGTTCAGATTGGGTTGACTCGTCGATCCCGACAAGGAGGCTATCGCCAGATCCACAACATCGACCCCGGCTTCCGAAGCCATTAATACAGAAGCCGACGCAACTCCACTTGTATCGTGAGTGTGAAAGTGAACCGGTAACTCAATTTCTTCGCGTAGCGCTTTGATGAGCTGCCGTGCTGCAAACGGTTTACAAAGCCCAGCCATGTCTTTGATGGCGAGAATGTGTGCCCCCATGGATTGCAGTTCCTTTGCGAGCTTGAGGTAATACTTCAGCGAATATTTCGTGCGTCGCGGATCAAGGATATCCCCTGTGTAGCAGATTGCCCCTTCGCAGATGGCATGGGTTTTATGCACCGCCTCAAACGCCACTTTCAAATTCCGCAGATCATTCAGCGAATCGAAAATCCGAAAAATATCTATACCTGCTTCTGCCGCATGCCTAATGAATCCGGAGACGACATTATCGGCATAGTTGGTGTAGCCGACTGCATTAGCCCCACGAAAAAGCATTTGGAAACAGATATTCGGAATCCGCTCACGAAGCGCCCGGAGACGTTGCCAAGGGTCTTCATGAAGAAAACGCATTGCCGTGTCGAACGTAGCGCCTCCCCAAAGCTCAAGACTGAAGAGCTGCGGAAAGGATCGCGCTATATAATCGGCCACTTTGAGCATGTCGTAGGTGCGCATGCGTGTGGCCAAAAGCGATTGATGAGCATCGCGCAGAGTCGTATCAGTAATCAAAAGAGGGCGGTGTGCGCGCACCCACTCAGCAAATTTCTTAGGACCGAGCTCTAAGAGTTTTTGACGCGTCCCCGGAAGAATCGGCGTCGATTTATCATAAGCCGGCACAGAGGCAGGCGGCAATGGGGTTGAAGGTTTGAAGCCTTTGGCGTGAGGATTGCCATTGACGATGACATTTCCTAGGTAACTGAGCAGCTTTGTGGCTCGATCGCGGCGCTGCTTGAATTGAAAGAGCTGTGGGGAATGATCGATTAATGTTGTCGTCGCTTGGCCTGATACAAAGTCGGGGTGATGTATGAGGTTTTCTAGAAAGGGGATATTTGTCTTCACGCCTCGGACGCGGAATTCTTTGAGTGCTCGGTCCATGCGTTGAAGGGCGCTTTTGAAAGTCGGGCCAAAGGCTGTGATTTTGACTAGGAGCGAATCATAGAAAGGGGTGATCTCGCTACCTGACTCTCCCATGCCACTATCGAGGCGGATCCCGAGTCCTCCTGCTGCGCGGAAGGTTAAGATTTTTCCATAGTCTGGTGTGAAGCGGTTTTCAGGGTCCTCGGTCGTCACTCGAGCTTGCACAGCGTAGCCTTGACACGGAATTTGGTCTTGAGGCGGGATGTTGATTTCGGTGTCGTGGAGTGCGTGGCCTAGAGCGATCAGAATCTGTGAACGCACGAGATCGACTCCAGTGACGACTTCTGTGACGGTGTGCTCGACTTGAATGCGTGGATTCATCTCGATGAAGAACCACTCCTCACGATCGAGATCGACGAGGAATTCTACTGTGCCAGCGTTGCTGTAGCGAATTTCCTTAGCAAGCTTGACGGCCGCTTCGCAAAGCTCTTGGCGCAGCTTTGGTGAGAGATTGTAAGCCGGCGCCATTTCGACAACTTTTTGATGGCGGCGCTGCACGGAGCAATCGCGCTCGTAGAGATGGACGACGTTTCCGTAACGATCGCCTAAGATTTGGACTTCGATGTGCTTGGCACGAGGGATGTATTTTTCAAGAAAGGTCGCTGGGTTTCCGAAGGCGCTTCCTGCCTCGGCTTGGGCTTCATCGAGCAGGCGCGGTAAATCTGCAGCGTGCTCTACGACTCGCATTCCTCGCCCGCCGCCGCCATGCGCGGCTTTGATGATGAGTGGGAAGCCGATTTCTTTTGCTATTCGCAATGCTTCTTCTCGGTCGCTGACGGGATGGGGCGTGCCGGGAAGGGTATTTATCTTGAGTCGCGAGGCTACAGCGCGCGCCGCGACTTTATCGCCCATCATTTCGAGGTGCTCTGGGGCAGGGCCGACAAATATGATTCCTTCTCGGGCACAGGCTCGAGCGAAGGCGGGGTTTTCAGAGAGAAATCCATATCCGGGGTGAATGAGGTGGACGCCTTTGGATTTGGCAAGACGCACTATGCCTTCGATGTCGAGGTATGCGCCGACGGGGCCGAGGCCTTCACCGACGAGGTAGGCTTCATCGGCTTTGAAGCGATGCATGGAGAATCGGTCTTCTTTGGCGTAGATGGCGACGGTGCGGAGGTCGAGTTCTGTTGCTGCACGAAAAATGCGAATGGCGATTTCGCTTCGGTTGGCTGCGAGGAGTTTTAGGCCTTGATAATCGTTTATTGGAGCGGGGTCTTTTCCTTCTAGGAGTTGCGCGAGGAGTTTATCTCGTTGATTCGACGGCGCCCTTGACATATCGTCGGTATATCAGTGACGGTGGGGGTTGGCAAAGGGGAAAGAATGGTCTTCGGGCTAGGGTTTTTGTGCTTTTGATGGGGCTCTGGGAGTGGTTATCGAGCCACGAGTTGGAGGGTGTAGGTCTGTTGGAAGATCATTCCTGGGCCGCGTTGGGTTATTTGGCTGACTGCTACGTTTATGCGGTCGCCTTTTTTGATGCGCAGGAGTTGGAGAGGTAGAGCGGCGATCTCGGGCGTAGGGGTGTTGCCAATTCGAACGAGAAACATTCCTGCTTTGATGCCTCGTTCGGCTGCTGGACTTTCAGGGTCCACATCCGTGATGAGTAAGCCTGCGTCGGGGGTGAAAGGAATTCCAAGGGCTTGTGCAAGGTCTGGCGTGATCTCTTGCACGGACAAACCAAATCGCTCGGATAGGATTTGCTGGGGTGTGGGAATGGGAGCTCCACGCTTTTCGCCGCGCGCTACGGCGATGGCTTCACGGGTGTAGGCGAGGACTCGATCACCGGGGATAGAGAAACCTAAGCCTTCGATGCGTTCACCTGCATATTTGGCTGAGTTGATGCCCATGAAGCGGCCTTGTATGTCCACGAGGGGGCCGCCGCTGTTGCCGGGGTTAATGGAGGCATCCGTCTGGAGGAGACCTTCGACTTGGGTGCCGTCTTGGGTGACGATGGTGCGGTTGCGTGCGCTGAGGATGCCTTTAGATACTGAGTTTTGAAAGCCGACAGGGTTTCCTAGTGCGATGGCGGTCTGTCCGAGTAGGTTGGGTGAGAGGGGCTCTAGGCGTAAGTAAGGTAGTTCTTCGCCTGCGTTGATTTTGATGAGAGCTAGATCGAGATCGGGGCTGGAGTCTACAAGGCGTGCGTCGTAGATTTTGCCGTTGTTGAGGGTAACGCGGATTTTAAGCTTCAATGCTGAAGCTTCATCTACGACGTGTGCGCATGTGACGATGTATCCATCGGGTGTGATAAGGACGCCCGATCCGAGGCTGCTGATATTTTGCTGAACGGGGAAGGTGCCAAAGAACCAGTCGCGATAGTAGCGGCGGACGACGCCCTCGACGTTGATATTGACGACTGCCGGCATGACGCGCTCGACGACTTGCACGGTTGGCTCTGTCTCAGAAGTGTGGCTTGTGGCTTGTTCTTGTGCGAGCCCCGTTTGTGCGTAGAGGAGAAGTGTGAGGGGGAGGGGTAGGAGGTGTTTCACGTTGGTTATGAAAGCAGACTTTTTTGAAAAATACCAGTCTGGGGGTCGTGAGGTGTGTGAGGGGATTCCTGTGTGGGATGAGCAGCGTGTGCAGCGGGTGTGGTTTGAAGGATGGTTGAAACAGCCGCTTGAGACGGTAGAGGGGGGGCGTTTGTGGGTTGTGCAGCCTGGTTTTTGGCGAAGGGGGGCAGGACCTGATTTTCAAAAGGCGGCGGTGCGTTTTCCTGATGGCTCAGTGAGGTGTGGGGACGTAGAGGTGGATTTGAAGCCTGAAAATTGGACGGCTCACGAGCACGACGAGAATGCGGAGTATGACAACGTGATTGTGCATGCTGTGTGGGAGGCTGGGCGGGGTGGTTATTTTACATCGACGAAATCTTTTACTTACGTGCCTCAAGTGGTGATGCGGACTCAGTTGGCTATCGATGAGATGACCTTATGGAGTGTGCTAGATGAGGGAAGTCCGGAGGGCTGGCCGATGAGTGTGCCGGGGGCCTGTCGGCGGGAATTTGAACAATTGGGGAGGGAGCGGTTGGTGGCGGTGTTGCGGAGTGCGGGATTGTATCGCTTGCGTCGAAAGGGTGTGCGGTTTTATTGGCGTGTGAGGGCTGTGGGTGGGCTGCAGACGTTGTGGGAGGCGCTTGCTCGAGGGATGGGGTATCATGAGAATGTGGTGGCATTTACGGCGTTGGCGCAGTGTGCGAGGATAGAGGAGGTGTCGAAGCTGGAGGGGGAGGCGCGCGAGGCGTTTCTTTGGGGGATGGCTGATTTGTTACCCGAGAATGCGACGTCGATTCGTGATGAGGAGGGGAAGCGTTATCTGAAGAAGCTTTGGTCGCAGTGGTGGATGATGCGGGGGGAGAAGATGGGGCGCGTGTTGCCTAGGGATTTATGGGTAAGGAGAGGGGGTAGGCCTTGGAATCATCCGTTGCGGCGTTTGGCTGGGTTGTGTGCGTTGTCGTATCGCTTGGAGGCGATCTATGAAGCAATTGAAGGATGTGACGAAAAACGTTTCATTGAAAATATAGTGGGAAGGGAGGATTATTCTTTTTGGATGCGAAGGGTGAGTTGGTGGGGGCGGAAGTTGGATAAGGCTTATCCTTTGATTGGAAGGGCAAGGGCAGTGGAGCTTTTGGTGAATGTGTTTTGGCCTTGGGCGGTGTGGGGAAAGGATTTGGGCGGTTTTTCTGAAGAGCTTTTGGAAAGCCGCCTTTTGAGATTACGTTGTGGCTGGAATCATAAGACGAGGATTGTTTATGATCGGATTGTTCCGCCTTCGATTGGGCGTGAGTGTTTGGGGAATGCGCTGATGCAACAGGGGTTATTGCAAATTTATGAGGACTATTGCGTGAGAGATGCGAGTGCTTGTGCAAGTTGCCCTTTTCTGGGGCAGATAGAAGCGGTAAGTTGATCTACCAAATTGTGCGGGGGACCTGGATTTGGTCGCCGACTTGGAGCGGGAGGTCGAGTGCGGGGTTGCGAATAGCTTCGACGGCGTCGAAGGGGATGACTTGGTTCCCGCGAAGGATGCGGATGGCGCGTCTGTTGGCGAAATCAGTGAAGCCGTTACAGGCGGCGAGGGCTTTTAAGACGGTGAGGTCGTTGGTGAAGGGGACTCGTTGTGGGGTGCGGACTTCTCCGATGACGTTGATGAAGCGGAGTTGGGCGAAAGTGATGGTGACGTTTGGGGTGGCGTAGATGCGACGTGAGCGGTAGTTGTTTTCGATTTCTTGCTTGAGTTGGGCAGTTGTCTTTCCGGCTGCTTTGATGCGACCGATGAGAGGCATCGAAATGTATCCTTCTTCGTCGACGCGGTCTTCAAACATGGCGACGTCTTCCTGTGGGACTCCGGTGAGGCGGATGTTGAGAATGTCGCCTACGCGCATGATGTCTTCTGTGGCGGTGATGTTGGAGGAGAGGGGAGTATTGGGAGGGGGATTGGGAGAAGTGTAGGTATAGGGCGTGGAGCGGTTGGAGGCGCATCCATGGAACAGTGATGCGGCAATAATTAGGAACCAGACGATGGGAAGCATATCGGTTTAGTCTAAACGTTGGCTATGGGCTGGAAATTAGTAGGATTCACTACCATTGCGAGAGCCAAAGATTGATTGAATGTCTGTTTTCTTGCCGTTTTGGACTTGTTGAGATGGCAGTGGGGTGGTGTTGGGGGCTTCTTTGTGCTTCGTTGTATCTCGTGAAGGAGTGTTTTCTTTAGTTGTTGGAGACGTTCGACCAGCCGGGGTGGGAGAGGGGGGATTTTTTTGTCTCTCTTTACTTTGTTTGCTTTGTGTTTTTGGGATTGGTTTGGGTTTATCTTCTTCGTCTTCGTCAATGTGTTGATAGTATTGGTAGGTGCTGTAGTAGTAGTAGGACTCGTGTGTGTTTATTGCTACATTGTTTAAGACTACTCCGACGAGATTCCCGTTGACTTGTTCGATGGCTTCTTTGGCTTTAAGGCAGACTTGTCTGGGATAGCGGCGATGTTGAATCACAAGGAGCGTCTTATCCACTTCGTGAACGATGACTGAGCCGTCGCTAATGCCGAGGATAGGCGGCGAGTCGAAAAGAACGATATCATATCGTTGACGCAAGTCTGCTAGTATTTCACGAATTTTGGTTGCATTCATCAAGCCGATGCGGTCGGAGGTTACTTTTCCTGCGGTAATAATGTGGAGGTTTGGGACTGATGTCGATTTGATATATTCGTAGGGTTCTCCCTTGCCCTGTAAGAGGTCAGCGAGACCGTGTTCTCTGGGAATCTGTAGATATTTATGCTGGGTGGGACGCCGAAGATCCGCATCAACGATTAGGACGGATTGTCCTGTCTGAGCACATACATACGCGAGATTAAATATAGTGAGGGATTTCCCTTCCCCGGGACCGCCGCTGATCAGCGTGAGAGAGTTTCCTTCTCCACGCTTGGGTTTGAGGTCTATTTTTGCTCGAAGGATTCGATACGCTTCAGCATCTGGTGCATCGGGAGGGAGTTGATTTAGCGCACACATGTTGTTTGGAACTACACCGACGACGTTGAGACCGAGGTATTTTTCAACTTCTTCGACGGTTTTAACACTAGTATCGAGATATTCGATGAAGAAGGCACAAGCTAAGCCTAGGACACCCCCCACCAGGATGCTGAGGATAATGTTTAAGAGCAAGTTGGGCTTGTGTGGTTTTATGGGAGGCTCTGCGTGTGAGATGAGTTCAGCAGGTTCAATTTCAATCTGGGTGTCGGCACTTTCTTGTTTATAGCGAATGATAAGAGCTTGCAGTATGTCGTGTTGACTTTCTGCTTCTTTTTCTGCCTGGAGGAATGGAGCTAGTTTTTCCCCTTTATCGCGTCGAACGCGCTCTGTTAAATTTTTAACTTCTTCTTCAAGTTGTCTTACACGAGCTTGACTGACTTCATAATCAATTTCTAGAGCATTTCGTTTGCCTTCGACCATACCCATGATTTGTTCGCGGACTTTACGGAGTTTAGCTTGGGCGGCCTGCACTCTTGGGTGGTCTGTGCCGAGGCCGCCGCTGATTAGGCGTGTGATTTCGGATTCGATGTCGAGTTGATCTTGGCGGAGACGGATGAGATTGTCATCCATGAGGTTGAGCGCAGGTAGGGTATCGAGTAGCTGTTCAGTGGTCATGTTCTTGAGGCGCTCAATGCGCACCTTTCGGGCTATGGCGTCGGCACGGGCTTCATCCAGCATCATGCTTTTTCTTTGGAGCTCGACGTCAGCAAGCTGGGTATCGTTTTTAAGGCCTCCTGGGACTGCATCGATGCCGAGTTCTTTTCTTAAGGCTTCTACTTTTTGGCGAGATTCTGCAACGACTTTGCGTTGTTTTTCAATTTCTTCGCTTAGACTCTTCAGACCACGTGAGGCACGTGCTTTTTCGTCTTCTCTTCGGGTGTCAATATAGACTTGAGCTATACTATTAGCAATCCGGGCTGCTTCTTCGGGATCTTCACTGAGGCCTGTGATTGTGATTATGTTTGTGCCGCGGCGATAGTCGAGCTTAAGAAGATTCTTTGTAAGGTAATCATACATCAGATCCACTGGCAGTGGGGTATCTTGCTTTAAGAGTCTTTGAGCATAGACTTTGTCGAGGCCAAGTTTCTCAATGACTGGATAGAGAATTTTTTTGGATTGAATCAGCTCGAATTCGGACTGGAAGTAGTGTGGGTCATAAAAATTTGAGTGATCTCTACGGAATACTTCTATATCGCGTTGCGGCTTATTTACCTGGATTTGCGCCGTTGCGGCGTATACTTTCGTAATGAGGTAAACCGTGGTGAAATAGCCACTCGCTACTGTGAGAACGAGGACTGTGATGATGATGGGGAGGCGATTTTTAATTACTCTCCAGTAATCCAGAAAGTGGAGCTCCCCCTCCTTACTTTGACTGACCATGAGCCTTTTATGGACTACTTATTTTATCTGGCAATCTTTTTTAAGATTGCCAGCTGCTGAATGCCGAGAGATGTGGCATTCGGGTTGGATCTTTAATAAGTTCCTCGCACGCCGAAATAGACACGGTTTCTGTCGTATTCGTTAAATTGGATATTTGAATCGACTGTAGTGTAAATGTAGCCTGCTTCGAGCTCTAGGTTTTTATTCACTTCGTAATTCATACCGACATCCACCCCGTAGATGTTTTCTCTGATCTTAGTTATCGTCGGTAAGCCTAGAACGAACTGTCGCTTGTGTTCACCAAAGGTTGCCATGCCTTGCACTCGTGTGGAGAACTTTGGCGTCCATTGATAACGTCCACCGAGTGTGAATGTGTCAGCTTCACGAGCATAATAAGTATTCAGGGAGGTGCTGGCTATGGTATGGCTGTAGCTGGCATTGATCGAGGAATTAGCCCCGGTCTCGATGTTGAGGAGGACCTGTCCGTAGGGTGAATTGTAGCTACCTCCATCTATAAAATCCGTATGTGTGATGCCCGCTCGAAGACCGATCGTTGCTTGGCGGGTAAGGTCATGATCGACCCCTGCCATGCCCGTATAGTTTACAAAATCCCGACGCACATTCCAGTAATCATGATAGCCGATCAAACCTCCCACTACGAGCGTTGTCGTGGGAACAACTAGGAAGCGAAACTCATGTTTACCTTTATGCACCATGCGGTCTTCGAAACGAGATATTCCCTTATCCTCGTAATCCCATACATCGTTACCGTATCCACTGATCGTCCCAAATTTAGGCGTCCATTGGATCATGAGGTCTGCATCAAAGGCATTAAAAATGTAATCGTTGTTTGTGCGGATGAATACTGAGCCTGGGGCGTCTAGGATGGCCGGCTCTTGTGTAATGCGCAATCGATCGCGCACATCTATCCCTACTCGATCGGAGAATTGATGCTTGATACGGCCGTAGATTTCATGGCTCAGATCCACATCTTTGTTTCCAGGGCGATCAAAATAATACGCCGCGGAAAGTGTGTAACGAGCTGCGTAGCTGGTATTATCGTCCTTTTTATTGTAGATGATACTGGGCTCGCCGATGAGTTTCCAAGAGCTTTGTTCGTTTGAATTGGAGGTGTTGATGTTATCGTCGTATTCACCACGAATGAGCGCCGTCACAGTGAATGGTCTTTTTTGTGGATCTGCTGGAGCAGAACTGGCTGGTTGCTGCGTAGGCGGCATCGTGCTCGGCGGAGGAATGGGGGCTCCCGCGAAGGCGACAGTCAGGTTGCACAAGGTGACTCCAGCAATGATCGTCAGTATGTTTTTCATAGTTGAGCTGATTTTTCTATATTTTTGGGTGATTGGCAACTATTTTTTCGTGAAGCTTTAAAAAATTTTTAAAGCTTTTAGTAACAAAAGAGTTGTGATATTTTTTTAACGATTCTGTATTTTGATTTAACGTTAGGTTAAATCAACCTATTGCGTCGAAGTTAATCTTCACCACTACGTATAGATTCATCTTACCTCCACATCCCAACGGATTCGATCTGCGATGAGCATGTATTCATCCTTGTTGGGAGGAAGAAATGTAGCCTTTTGCAACGGGAATCCTGGCGGCGTATTCTCACGTCGGATGAGCATCTTCCAATCTTTGTATTCCCCTTTTTCCACATCGAGATATCCTAGATTGGTGGTCTGTGGTGTGAAGAGTATCGCGACAAGTGGTTGAGCGAAATCGTTGATCCGATAAAAATCATCAAGCGTCTTGGGTAGCCATACACTGGAGCGCTGAGTATACCACGCTGTTGCCCAAGGAATATCGCTGGCGATGGTTTCATTTTTTTGAAACCATTGACTCATGAATTGAAGGATCGGCGGAAAATAAGGCGGATAGCGATACGGCGGCTCACCGGGCGGTAGAAGAGTCATAACAAATGCCCCGGAATTAGCTGCGAGATAAAGACTAATGATTGTGTAACGAACAATCGGCAAATAATTTGTAATCCGGTCTAGCAACACAAAAAAGAATGCCCCTCCGAACACTATCATAGCTGGGAACAACACAGCCATCTGATTATATTCATCGATCATTTTAGGATTAGGCAGCGCCAGGCTGCTACCGATGGCCAGTAAAATCACAGCTCCAGCTAGCCACCAACGCAGCGCCTGGGCACGCACCCGTTTGAAAGGGTGCATTAATCCTACGACAAAAAACATCGCTGCCACAGAGCCACCAGTTAGGACGAAAAAATGGGTGACATAATGGCGCACGCCTTCCCGCAGCTGTTTTGCGGCATTCGTCCAGATCGTAGAAGGCGGCAGCTGAATGTAGGATCGATAGATTGTCGTCCCGGGATAGTCTGGATGATTTGCTCCTACCGCGAATGCGTTTGCTCCCATCACACTTCCTGTCAACTGATAATTCCTGACTAGCCAGGGCGTCAAAATTAACACCACAATCGCGCAAGCGATTGGCCAAAGCACTTTTTCTTTGCGAAATATGTAGCCCACCAGCAGCATATACGATACCATCACCCACACCATCGTCAGACGGGTCAACAACATCAATCCCATCAACACAGCACTGCCGAGAAGGCAGATCCACATTGCATTTTTTCGCCCTTCACCCTGAGCCAAAATAGCCTCGTGTAGGCACCAACAAAAACCTACAAAAAGCATCATCAAAAAACTCGTTGACAATCCGGAAATTGAAAACCCCCATACGAGGTCTGACACGAAAAACACAATCACTGAGATGTAGGCTACTCGGATGTCGAACATTCGCTTGGCCCACGAATACAACAAAAACGCCGTCACCATCACGCACATCATTCCAAATATCGCTACCCACCGATCCAGCTTGTATTCGCGCAGTTGATTTTGATCCTCGAATTTATCTGGGTGGACTAGACCCCAGGGCCATAGTTTCATCCACAAGCCTAATACCAACGGATACAGGGGCGCATTGATGGTATCGGGTATCTTCTGAAAATCCATGCCCAGAGGTCGGTTCAGCCCCGCTCCTGTTCCCAGGGGCTGTTGTATGCCCGCCTTTTGAGCTTGACGTTCTCGCAACTGCGCAAGGGCCACTGGCCTGATGAATTTTGTCGTAAAGCCCTGCCCTGTTGCTATTTGTCGCGCCACTTGGGCGTAATCCATGGCTTCCGCATGAGCTAGTCCTCGAAATTGCGTTACGAGATACAAAATCGCCACCACTAAAACCACTACTGCGAACGTCACTCTGACGAGCCACTGTCGAATCCCGCCCGCGTCTAGGGAATAAACAGCACTTTGTATATCTGACATAAATTTTTCGTTTTCTGTGCTCGAGCGCGTTGTTTACCTATTTGCCGGGTAACGGACAAATTTTATTTTTGTGGCTGGTTTTTTTATCTTTTGTCCAGGTCCCAGCCGTATTCTTTGAGTTTGCGGTAGAGGGTGCGGCGGCTGATGCCGAGTTTTTCAGCGGCTTGAGTTCGATTGCCGCCACAGGCGCGCAATGCTTGGGCGATTGAGCGACGTTCTTGTTCCTCTAGGGAAAACGGATTACTGGAAGCGGTTTGACTTTCTTCTTTTCCGAGTGGCACGGTCTCTTTGCTGCCATTTTCTAAGTATTGCAGGAGGCCTGAAGCTCCGGCTACGATGCGCTCGGGGAGGTCTTGGGTGCGCAATACGCCGCCTTCGGCAAGGACTACTCCGTGTTCGATGGCCATGCGTAGTTCGCGGATATTTCCCGGCCAATTGTAGCGCATCAGGATGTCGATTACGCCATCGGCTAGTCGTGGTGTGGGTTTTCCGTTTTCTCGCGCGCAGTCTCTTAGAAAAACTTTGACGAGCTGGGGGATGTCTTCTTTTCGCTCGCGGAGTGGGGGGAGGTAGAGTCGCACGACGCTGAGTCGATAGAATAAATCTTCGCGAAATTTTCCCTCTTGCATCATGGCTTCGAGGTTGCGGTTGGTGGCTGCGACGACGCGCACGTCGACGGGGATTTCTTGGTTGCCGCCTACACGTTGGATGATCCGTTCACCTAAAGCTCTGAGGAGTTTTACTTGGGTGCTGGCGTCGATTTCACCGATTTCGTCGAGGAAGAGTGTTCCACCGCTGGCTTCTTCGAAGCGCCCGATGCGTCGCTCGATGGCGCCTGTGAAGGCGCCTCGCTCGTGTCCGAAGAGTTCACTTTCCAAAAGTTGCGGTGAGAGCGCGGCGCAGTGGACGGTGACGAGGGGCCCATCTTTTCGTGCGCTCCATTGGTGGATGGCGCGGGCGATGAGTTCTTTGCCGGTGCCGCTTTCGCCTTCGATGAGGACGGTGGCACGGGAGGCGGCGACTTGGCGAGCTTTTTTGAGAATTTGAGTTAAGGCTGGCGATTCTCCTACGATGCGTGAGGCGATGTCTCCGTTTTGGGAGGAGGGGGTGTTGGGGTCGGGTTGTGGGGTGGGGTCTGCCTTGGTATCTTTGATGGCGCGTTTGAGGATGACGCTGAGGCGATCGATATCGAGTGGTTTCATGACGTAGTCGTAGGCGCCGCGTCGCATGGCTTCTACGGCGTTATCTACGGATCCGTATGCGGTCATCATGATGCAGGCGGGGCGTGGGGTGAGGGTTTGTGCTTTTTCGAGCAGTTTCATTCCGCTTTCTGAGCCGAGTCTGAGGTCGGTGAGCAGGAGGTCGACTTCTATGCCGTCTAGGATGTTGAGGGCTGATTTGACGTCGGGGGCGGTGTAGATGTCGAAGTCTTCTTCGAAGGCTTGTCGTAGTCCTTCGCGGGTGGCTTTTTCGTCATCGACTATGAGTAATACCGGCAGGGTTTTTGATGACGCCATAGAAGGCTGGTTGGCTGATTTTATAATTGTTTATGGGTCTTGGATCAAGGTGTGTGCGGTAGATGTGTGGCTGTAGGTGTGGGGGGGGTTTTTGGTGGAATGAAAGCTTTTTGGGTTTTGCTTTCTTTCCTGTTGGGTTCTGGGGGGTGTAGCGGGGTGGAGTGGGTTATTGGGTTGGTGTGCCGCTAGTGTTGGTGGGTTGTTGGGGCTCGGCGGGGTCGGAGACGGAGATTAGCTCGACTTCGAAGATGAGGAGGGCGTTGGGGGGGACTCTGCCTCCGGCGCCTTGTTCGCCGTAGGCGAGTTCTGGGGGGATGTAGAGTTCCCATTTGTCGCCGGGTTTCATCATTTGGAGGGCTTCAGTCCAGCCTTTGATGACGCCGTTGACGGGGAAGGTGGCAGGTTGGCCGCGCTCGATGGAGCTATCGAAGACGGTTTTGTCGAGGAGTCGGCCGGTGTAGTGGACGGTGACGGAGTGGTTGAGTTTGGGAGATTTGCCGCCGCGTGGGCCTTCTTTGAGGATTTTGTATTGGAGGCCGCTTTTGGTGGTTTTGACGCCTTTTTGTTTGGCGTTGCGGGCGAGGAATTCTTTGGCTTCTTTGGCGTTTTTCTCGGCGAGTTCTTTTTCGCGTTTGGCTTGTTTTTCTTGGAGTTCTTGTTGGAAGCGCATCATGGTGTCGTGCATTTCGTCTTGGGTGAGGAGGTATTGGTCGCCTTGTTTCAGTCCATCTTGGAGTCCGCGCATGAAGAAGTCGGTGTTGAGTTCGAATCCTTGCATTCGTAAGTTTCTGCCGATGTTGGAGCCGAGGGTGTAGCTGACGCGGTCGATTTGGGATTGGGGTTTGTTGGGATTATCGGCAGGAGGTGAGGAGGGTGAGGAGGGCTCTGGTGCAGATTGGGGCTGGGCTTGGGCTGTGGTTATGACTAGGGCGGCGAGTGCGATGAGGGGATAGAGGAGGGTGTTGAGTTTCATCATGAGGCACTATCTCAGCAAAATTGGAAATTCCAAACAAAAAATGTGGGAGGGGAGAGGGGGGTTGTTATTGCCCGACTTCTAAAGTCTCTCCGGGAAAGGCTTTGAGGGTGAATCCGAGGAAGACGGCGTGCTCGGTGGAGCGGGCGCGGTGTGGGATGCATTGATAGGAGAGGGCGAGTTGCCATGAGGTGAAATCGCGGTAGAGGGTGATGCGGGAGGATTCGAGTCGCTGATCTTTTGCTTCGAAGGTGTGGGCGGTGCTAAGTTGCCAGGTTTCGTTTATGCGATGAAAGGTGCGGAGGGTGAGTAGGTGGCTGGAGGGGTAGAGGCGGCTACGATGGAGGCTGTGGTGAGCGATTGAGAATTGGGAGGCGGGGTGAATTTGCCAGGTGAGGGAGTGGTGGGTTTCGGTGTAGTTGTTGTGGACGAGGTTGAGGGAGATGAGGGAGTCGAAGCGTAGCCATGGGAAGGGGGTGAAGCGGAGGTGGTTGTGGAGGTTGCCGAGGGTGCGGCGATCGGGGTGACGTTCTTCGTTGAATTGGCGGAGGGGGTTGATTTCGGTGAAGAGGTGCCAGTCGAGCCAAGTGAAGGTCTGATCGTCACGGCGAGTCTGCCATTTTTGGTGGAGGCGAGGGAGGATGCGGAGCTCTTGCGTGTGGTCATCGATGGAGGCGTGGTGGAGGAGGTTGATGGGAGGGATGCGTTGTGCGGGTAGGCGTCGATCCCAGAGGCGGTATGGGGTGGTGTCGAATGTGGTGGCGGGGATGTATTGGATCGAGAGGGAGGGCTCGATGAGGTGGCGTAAGCCATCGAGGCGCAGGGCGGGGCTTTGAAAGTCGCGCCATGTGCGATGGAGCTTGAAGGAAAGATCCGCGGCGAGGATGGGCATGAGGCGAGCGGGATTGGGGGCTTGGGAGGCTGAAGAGTCGAGGGGAGTAAGTCGCGTCCAGTGAGTGAAGCGAAAGCCGACTCGAGGTGTGAAATGTAGCCAGCCGAAGAGTGTGAGGGGGCGTGTGAGTTGGTGAAGGGTATCGAATCGCCATGCTGTGTAATCTTCACCCATCGGATGTGGATCGCGAGCTGCGTGAAACTGGAGATGAGCAATCGAGGATTGACTTTCATAGTTGAAGCCTGTGGAGAAAAGCGGGCGGCGCTTGAGGTCGAGACGAAGCTCCGGGGTGCGCTCTCGTGTTTCAAAAAAGGGATTTATGGCGATACGGTTGAGGAAGGAGAGGGTGTAGTCGGAGTGGGTGAAGAGGAGTTCGGCGAAGTTGTCAGGTTGAGGCAGGAGGCGGAACTGGCGTTTGAAAAAATCTTCTGTGACGTGGGGATCAGACCAGCGGTTGAAGTCGGTGGTGAGAGTCAAGGATGGCCAAGGGGTGAGGCGTTGTTGGAGGGAGAAAAGGTGACGAGAGGCGCTGGTAGAGGAGCGAGGGAAGGCGTAGGGATTGTAATCGGGGGCATTGTCTTGGGCGTAGTAGGCTTTGAAATGGGTGAAGTGTTCTTCATCGGGTGTCCATGCGAGTCGAGCGCCACCAGCCAATCCGCGGCGAGAGCGGAGATCGAAGAGGAGGCGGCCAGTGAGGTCAGGAGTGAAGGCGTAGGCGTATTGGGGTTTGAGAAATAAGCCTTGGGGGGCGTCGCGACCAAGGTCGAGGTTGAGGTTGTTTTGGGAGTTTTTAAGGGATTGGCTGTAGATCGGCCACCAGAAAAATGGGACTTTGCCAGCATGGAGAGTGACGTGATGCAGGACGACGCGTTGTTGGGGGTAGTAATCGATCTGGCGTGCTTTGAGGTAGAAGCTGGGCGTCTCGAAATTATCTAGGGAGAGTGTGCCGTTGCGGATGCGGTAGAAGTAGGCGTCGTTGGACAGGGGGAGTGTTTCTATAGATTCTCCTTGGAGGCAGAGGTTGTCTTTTAGGAACCGAAAGGGGCCGGATCGGAGAGATGAGTTGTGTTGAAAATAATCGAGTTTGTCCCCTGCATAGATTGATTCATCGGTGTAGAGACGAATTTGGCCGATCGCGCGGGCGTGGCGTTGAGAAAAATCATAATGAAGGGTATCGGCGCAGAGGATGGTGCGGGCATGCTCGATGCGGGCGTGACCTTTTGCTGTGGCGTGGTCGTCTTGGAGGAGCAAATTTTGGTGTGCTGTAATGATGGTGGTGATCGGGTTTTCTTGTTTTGTTTTGTGCTCAGTGGGCTTTAGTTGAGCGAAGGTGGGTAGTGTGAAGATGAGGAGTGCACTAAGAAGATGCGTGCTGTTTGACATTGCCTAGGAGAATTATTTTGATGCAAGGGGGACGGGGTGACGAGTTCTATTTAATTTCGATTGTTTAGTCATGGGATAGGGGGATTTGGTCTTCGAGAATTTCAACTGGGCATTGGGGCAGGGCAGCGATGAATTCGCGTCCATAGGGGCGCGAAAGGATGCGCGGATCGAGGATGCAGACAATCCCGCGGTCTTCGTGGCTGCGGATGAGACGGCCGACTCCTTGTCGGAATTTCAGGATGGCTTCGGGGAGAGAATATTCACTGAATGGATTGCCGCCTCGGTTTTCGATGATCTCGCATCGCGCTTGGACGATGGGTTGATCGGGGACGGGAAATGGAAGCCGTGTGATGATCACGTTAGAAAGCGCTTCACCTGGGACATCTACGCCCTGCCAGAAGCTGTCTAGGCCGAAGAGGATGCTGTGGGGTTGTTTTTTAAATGTTTGGAGCATTTTCTCACGGGTCATACCAGTGCCTTGGCATAGGAATGGCCAATTTTTTTTAGCGAAGAATGGTGCGGTTTTTTCGGCTATGGTTTGCATAAGCCGTTGGTTGGTGAATAGCACGAATGCATGGCCTTGAGTCTGCGCGGTGAAATATCGAATCCATGCGGCGAGCGCTTCTTGGTAGCTGTCTTGGGAAGGGTCTGGCATATGCCGTGGGATGAAGATGCGCATTTGCTGCTCGAAATGGAATGGAGATCCGAGCTGGAGAGTGCGGTGATGGAGTGCGCCGATGCGTTGCACGAAGTAATCAAGGCTATGTGGTGTGGGTGCGAGGGTGGCACTGGTTAAGATCGTAGTGTGGTCTGGCTTGAAGAGTAGGCGAGAGAGTAGAGGTGCGATTTCAATAGGGGCTGCGTTGAGTTTGATTTCTTGGTCCCAGGCTGGTCCTCGCTCGATCCAATAGAGGTGGTCGGGTTTGTCGTGAGCGAGGAATTGAGATATGCCTTCACGGAGAGCGAGGAGGCGGTGGACGAATTGGTTGAGATCGGCTTGGTTGTCTTCGTCATTTTCTTCTTGGGCATGGAGGCGGAGGGATTCGATGAGTTGGGTGAGTGGGAGACGCATGATATCGGGAACGAAGTCGGGATGATGGATGCGGATTTCGTTTCCAGTCTGCTTTTGAAGGGCACTATCGATGGAGTGAAAAAGGGTTTCTGCGGATTGAAGATTTTTTTTGACGAGCTCGATAGGCTCAGCCAAGCGGAGGAAGGGAAGCAGTCCTTTTTGGGTTTTAGGGTTGAAAAGGCGATGGAGTGTGGCGCGGAGGCTTTGACGACTGACAGTCCAGCCGAGGTGTCGGGTGGCGACGTTTTCAAGAGTGTGTGCTTCGTCGATAATGAGAAAGTCGTTTGTGAAGAGGTAACCTTGGGTGGAGGAGTTTGAGTCGAGGTTTTCTTCGATTCCAGCTAGGAGTAGGAAGAGGAGCGAGTGGTTGAGAATGAGAAGTTGCGCTTCTGTGGCTCGACGTTTGGCGTGGTGGTAAAAACATTTCCCACATCGCGAGCAGCGTTGTGGCGTGCAAAAAAAAGCTTCGCTGCAGATGTGCTGCCAAATTTTAGGATCGGGCTGTGGGTCAAGGTCTGAGAGCGTGCCATCTTGAGTGTGGACTGCCCAGTGATGGATTCGAGTGAGCTCGTTATATTCTGCTGAGGTAAAAAGGGAATCGGCGTGGCGCAAGGCTCTTTCGAGGCGAATGGGACAGAGATAGTTGTGGCGCCCCTTAAGAAGGGCGGCTTGGAAGCTGTCTCCCCAAAAGTGGAAGAGTAGGGGAATGTCTTTTTTGTGGAGTTGCTCTTGCAAAGTGATGGTGTGCGTGCTGACGATGGCTTTGCGTTTATTTTGGAGGGATTCGAGGAGGGCGGGGATGAGATAGGCAAAGCTTTTGCCGACTCCTGTGCCTGCTTCGACGATGAGATGATGCCGTTTTGTGAGTGCTTCTGCTACGGCTTCGGCCATGGTTTTTTGCTGAGGGCGGTATTGAAATTTTTCGATCGTCGAGAGGGGCCCGTGGCGATCAAAGAGCTGACTGACTTGTTGGGGGAGCGACTTCACAACGGGAGAGGAAAGCTACTGTGGCGAATTGTTTTATCTAGCGGGGGGAAGGTCTGGAAGAAAGGATTTAGACTAGGCAGTTTGAATTTTGTGTTTAGCTTACGATGAATATGGAAAGCGTTCAAAATACGCCGATCCGATTTATTATTCCTCGGGGTGGGTTGGGGGGGGTGATTTTTTGGTTGTTTTTGACGACGGTGCTGGCTTTTTCGACGCTTTATTTTTACTTACAGACGGTGGTGAGTGAAAACGTGAAGCGATTCGAGACGGACGAGGGTGGCCTTTTGCAGCAGGAGAATGCTAGGCTACGTATGCAAATTGATCGGATGCAGTCGGAGATTGCTCAGACAGGGAGCTTGTTGCGTTCTCAGGAATTGTTGCTGAAGCAGCGCGAGCAAAATTTGGAAAATGTGCGGACAGAATATCAACGGCTGATGATTGCTCAGACTGCCTTTGATAACCAAGCTGCAGCTTGGGAGGAGGAGTTAAGCGCACGCCTCAAGGCATTCGTAGAGCGTGGTGATGTTGAGTTTGTGCGGGAGAAGGGGCGTTTTGTTGTTCGTATATTTAGCGCTGTGCTTTTTGCGCCAGGGGATGTGGGCGTGAAGGCTGAGGGATTGGAGTTACTTTCTCAGGCAGCCGAGGTTTTGCGGGCGGCGGCTCGCGACTATGATTTAAGCATTGAGGGGCATACTGATAATATGCCGGTGCTCGATGCCTTGATCCGTAGGTTTCCTACGAATTGGGAGTTATCAGTGGGCCGCGCAGTGAGTGTGCTTCGCGTTTTTCTTGAAGGGCACGGATACGATGGGAAGCATCTGATCGCTGTGGGATATGGCGACTCGAGGCCGATCGCACCCAATACTACACGGGATGAGCGCGCTAAAAATCGCCGTGTGGAGCTTGTGGTGCGTTTCAAAAATCCACCGAATGAACGTCGCGTGGAATCTCAAGATGAGACGCCGACTCAAGCGGAACATAAAGTCCCTGCATCAGGGGAAGAAAGGTAACCTGAGCTGATCATGAGAGGTCCGAGCGCTTGGCAGGAACGTTGGATTTGGAATGCGGTTACGGTTTTATCGTGGGGGGTTATTTTGGTGGTTGTGGTGGGAGTGACAGTGCTGGGGATGTGGATTGCAAGCCGATTTTATGGTGTTTTGCTGCCGTTAGGGGTTGCATCGGTGATTGCGTTTATTGTTGAACCTGTTATTGGTTTGATGGCGAAAGGCGGATTACGCCGATCGTGGGCTGTGCTTATCGTGGGGGGGGTGTTGTTATTGGGAATAACGGGGTTGGGTGTTTGGTTTGTGCCCAAATTCATTTCGCAGATAATGGCTTTGACGCGGGACTTGCCGGATCTTGCTGTATGGGTGAAGGAGCACGTTGTAGCGCTTACAAAAGCGCATCCACATGCTGAAGCTTGGATGAAGGCTCAGGCGGTAAGTTTTTTGGAGAATTTGCCGGGGTGGCTACAGAGGAATATGGGCGCCTTGGTGAAACCACTTGAGCAATTTTGGTCAGCGGTCGGATTAGCGTTAGGGTTTTTGCTCGTGCCTGTGTATGTGTTTTATTTGTTGGTAGAAAAAGAGAGCATTGAGAGCCGTTGGCGAGATTTTGTGCCTTGGCGGGAGACGATGTGGGGGAAAGAATTGGTATGGGTGATCGAGCAGGTGCATGGTTATCTTGTTACGTTTTTTCGCGGGCAGGTCGTGGTGGCGTTTATTGTGGGTGTATTGACAGCTGTTGGGCTGACGTTGATCGGTCTTCCTTACGCTTTGCTTTTCGGAGTGGTGTGCGGCATTTTGAGCATCGTGCCGTATCTGGGTGTGGTGGTGAGTATAATTCCTGCTTTAATTCTGGCTTGGGTGAATACTGAACATTGGGTGCAACCTTGCTTGGTAGTAGCTGTCTTTGGGGTGGTGCAATTTGTTGAGGGGATATTTATCTCGCCGCGTGTGTTGGGCAACCGCACGGGGCTGCATCCAATGACGGTGATTGTTGCGATCTTGGTGTGGAGCCAGATTTTGCCGGGTCTTTTGGGTGCTATATTGGCGATCCCGCTAACGGCGACGTTGCGTGTTGTGCTCTATCGGTATGTGTGGCTACGCAGGTTGCCGGCGGAATTTCCGCTTAGAGAGGAGTCGGAGAGGTCATGATGGAATGCGATTGGAGTCGGTATGGTGGGGTTTTGCCTGTGGAGGTGGTGGAAGAGAGTCTGGAGGATCCATTTGGTCTTGAGTTTTTGCCCGATGCTGAGCGGTTTTCAAAAGAAAGTAGGGGCTTTCATCTTGGGCGTGCTCGAAGTGGGATGGGGGTGTTTGCGGTGTATGTGGCAACTGGGAAAGTGTGGAGGATAATTGCGGCAAGAGAGATGAGCGCTGAGGAGGCTTTTTTTTACGAGAAAAAAATTAAGGAGGCAATATGGTGAAGGATTTACAATCTGAGGGGAGCGGATACTTTGAAGGGGTATCTTCTCAAGATAAGCGGGAGATCAAGACATTATATTCTTGGGATGAGGTGCCTTATTTTATAAGCACTCAGGAGGAGGTTGAGTATTGGAGGAGTCATGGTTTGAGCGAGTCGTTGATGCGAGGTTCTTTAATAACTGGGGATGCAGGAGAGTCTACTATGATTACGTTGCGGATGCATCCGAGGATGTTGGCACGTCTGAAGCGGTTGGCACGTATGCGATATTTAAATTACCAATCGATGATTAAGCAATGGATTGCTGAGCGGCTAGAAGAGGAGGATTCTCGTTGAGTGGGAAGGATTGTTTTTATTTATTGAAGTATGGAGTTGAGTAGGGCAACGTGTGAGTTTGTCTGCACCATGAAAAAGTTGAACCAAACGAATGACTTTTTTGCTAAGAGGTGTTGTGGAACTGTGACTTCCTGTCGGAAGCTACTTGGAATGGAGGGGGTAAAATTGGAAACGTAAATGTTTAGCCTACTAAGAGAAAAAGGATTAGGATTTGTGATATGATTCTGAAGCATCTATCAGGTTTATTTTCAAACGACATCGGGATTGATTTGGGGACGGCGAACACACTTGTCTACGTGAAAGATAGAGGCATTGTGCTGCGAGAACCGAGCGTGGTGGCGATCGCACAGGGGACACGCAAGGTGCTTGCTGTCGGGGAAGAAGCCAAGCGGATGCTTGGAAGGACGCCGGGGAACATCATCGCGGTAAGACCGTTGAAGGATGGCGTGATTGCAGATTTCGAGGTGACTGAAGCCATGCTGAAGGCTTTTATCCATAAGGTGCAGACACGTCTTAAACTTCGCCGTCCGCGTGTGGTGATTGCCGTGCCCAGCGGTATTACCGAGGTGGAAAAAAGGGCGGTGCAGGATTCTGCGAGGCATGCTGGCGCGCGCGAAGTGCACTTGATCGAGGAACCTATGGCTGCTGCGATAGGTGTGGGGTTGCCCGTCCAGGAGGCAAGCGGAAATATGATTGTGGACATCGGTGGGGGCACGACGGAAGTCGCGATTATTTCACTGGCAGGGATTGTATATAGCCGAAGCGTTCGTGTGGCAGGTGATGAGCTCGACGAGAGCATCATTAACTACATGCGGCGCGCCTACAATCTTATGATTGGGGAACGAACGGCGGAGGAAATTAAAATCAAAATCGGATCTGCCTATCCGATGGAAAAAGAAACGACGATGGAGGTAAAAGGCCGCGATTTAGTAGCTGGTCTTCCCAAGACTTTGTCGATCACCTCTCAAGAGGTGCGTGAGGCCTTGATGGAACCGTTGTCAGTGATAGTCGAAAGTGTGCGTATCACGCTTGAGCGGTGCCCGCCAGAGTTATCAGCTGATTTAGTGGAGCGAGGGATTGTATTGGCAGGAGGTGGGGCCTTGCTTCGGGGGATTGATCGGCTTTTGGCTGAGGAAACAGGTTTACCTGTGCATGTGGCTGAGGATCCGTTGAGTGCTGTAGCGGAGGGGACTGGTAAAGTGTTGCAGGAGTTCCGTTATCTGAGAAAGATTGCTGAGACAGAGGGGCAAGCTTGATCTTGGGCGCTGCAGCGATGATGGTGTCTCCTCATTATTAGTGAATGGAAGAAGGGATGGTGGTATGTTTAGGCGGCGTGTTTTGATGGGGGTGTTTATCAGCGGAATGGTTCTAGCGGTGATATTTTTATCTCCAGAGAAGGCCAAAGAAAAAGCAAGAGAGAAATTATTCGATTGGCTACACGGAATTTTTGAATCAGCCGATCGAGCAAGAAGTTTTGTAGGGAATATTCAAGCAGGGAGATTAACGGTCGAACAACTTCAAGAGCAAGTGAAAGCGCTTCAGATGAAGGTCAATCGTCTAGAGACTGAAAATGCGTATTTTCGGGAATTATCTGTTGAAAACGCGCGACTACGGGAAATGTTGAATTTCAAGCGCGCATCGAGTTTTCAGTTGTTGGCTGCCAAAGTCGTAGAGCGTGACCCTTCAGCGTGGTGGAGCACGGTAATTGTAAATCGTGGTTGGAAAGATGTAAAGGGCATTCCGGGAGCCAATCTGGATCGAGATTTGCCTGTGATATCACCTCGCGGAGTAGTGGGAAAAACTGGCCAAGTGATGGGGATGAAGACAGAGGTTATTTTGATTTTTAACGAAAATTCGCATATCTCTGTAGCCACCGAAGGGACTAACGTGCAGGGCATCGTGAAAGGCGGTGGGGTTGGAAAAGACGGTAGGCCCTTATTGAGAATGATTTACATTGATAGAGATGCACAGATTGCCCCGGGGGAGCGCCTTTTTACTACTGGATTGGGGGGAACTTTTCCTGCAGGTCTATACGTTGGCAGCGTGCTTGAAGTGTTGCCATTGAGGCAAACGGTTAATTTTGGTTTAAATTTAGAAGCAATTGTAGACCCGGCGATAGATCCATCAAAGATTGATGATTTATTTATTATATTAAAGCCAGAATGATGGTGTTCTATTACATTATCCTTGGTTGTCTTGCCGTGGTATTGCAGATGACCCTTTTCAATCCCTCTTCGCTGACTGCGTGGCGCCCCGAACTTCCAGCTCTCACAGTGGTATTAGCAGCGATTCATATGCGGGATGAGCGTGTGTATGTATCTACTGGAGTTACAGTCGTCTTTCATTCTGTTTTTTCAGCACAGCCTATTGCTATATCTTTGATTTCGTATGGCTTCTTGGCTTGGTTCGTCTTATTTCAGATGCAGGTCTTTGAGAAAAACCTTTTTTGGGCGGCATTTATGCTAGCTTTAATGGGAACTTTTGTGTTTATGATTGTAGATTACTTGGGATACTGTTTCATAAGTCAATACTGGCGATGGGATTTCGGCTTATGGAATAAGATTCTGATTCCGAGTCTGTTAAACGGAATCATAGCTCCGTTAATTTGTGGTATCACGTTGCTAATCTTCTCCATGCTTCCTGAAAGGCAGAGAAAGGAAACGTAATGTTATTCGACCAGGGTTACACGCATTCGCAAAGGCTTTATCTACTGGCTATCGCAGTGCTTTTCGCGATGGCTGTTTTAGTTTTTCGCCTTTATGAACTTCAAAGCAACAGCCCTGAGATGCTTGAAAGGATACGGGATCAAACCACCGTCACTCTACGTCTGCCCCCGGCTCGTGGTGGGATTTATGACCGCAACGGAGTTCCCCTTGCGGAAAACCGTGTAAGTTTCGATCTCGATCTTGATCTGGAAGAGATTCGCAGAAATGCCCCACGAAGATATCGAAATATTGATGAAAAAAAAATTGTCCGCCTTGTAAAGGAACAACTTGAGCCCATTTCTAAAAGCCTTGGTATTGAGATCCCCATCAACGAGCGTGACCTTCAGACCCATTTTCGGATTCGCACAGACCTGCCTTATCCAGTATTGAGCGATCTAAGCTTCGACAAAATCTCTCTCTTTCTTGAAAAAAATTTAGGAACTACAGGTATCGGCATTACTCCTCGTCCCGTTCGTCGATATCTTTATGGTGCGCTCGCTCCCCACGTGATGGGGTATATCGGAAGGCCTGATACTTCAGAAAAGGCCCTAATTATCAACCCTAAAGATAAAGATGCAAAAATAAAGGAATGGGAATATGAAACGGTCGGAAGGAAAGGCATCGAGCAAGTGATGGATGCCCAATTGCAAGGCCAACCTGGATATCGCATGGTGAGCGTTGATTCTCGTGGTGCGATTCAAAATGAAATCAAGCGCGTCGAAGCCACCGTCGGCAACTCCGTATTCCTCACCATCGATGTGCGGATACAATATATCGTCGAGACTGCCATGCGTGAATTTGACGTTGGACGTGGTGCTGCGGTCATTATCGACACGCAAAATGGCGATATACTCGCCATTGCATCTTTTCCGAATTACGACCCGAACGCCTTTATTCCGAGCATATCTCCAGCGCTATGGAAAGAACTTAACACCAATCCAGCGGCTCCCCTTTTTAACCGCGCAGTTAGTTCATATGCTCCTGGATCAACTTTTAAACTTCTCGTCGGTCTAGCTGCCTTAAGATCTGGCACACTTACACCAGACACCTATGTTGATTCTCCAGCGTTCATACAGATTGGTAATCTCAGCTTTAGAAACGTAAGAAACCAAGCCTGGGGACCTGTGAATCTTGAAGACGCCTTGCGTATGTCCATCAACACCTTTTTTTACAAGACTGCTATTCGGATGGGCCTTGCTCCTATTGTTCAATTGTGCGATGAAGCCAGATTTGGGTATCGGCTAAACTACCTATTGCCTCCAGAAGACCCAGGCATCATCCCTACCCCAGAATGGTTGAAAAAATACACCGGCAGTGAACACGTCTCAGACGCTTTTCTTGCAAATGTCTCGATAGGTCAAGGTGTGGTCAAGACTACTCCTCTGCAAATGGCTATTTTCGCAGCAGCGATTGCCAATGGTGGCAACGTCTACTATCCACGTCTTTTGAAACAAGTCAGTAACTTTGAAGGCGACGTCATTGCTTTTACGCCCTCACGCATTCTCTCAACTATTAACTCTATCCCGCGCGACTTTGAAGTCGTCCGAAGAGGGATGCGTGCTTGCGTTACAGCAGGCACCGGAACTAGTGCGAATATCCCCTACTTCCCAATCGCCGCAAAGACGGGAACAGCACAATTCAAGACCCGCATGAATAATCAAATCGTCCAAGATAACCGCGCTTGGCTCGTCGGCTATGCACCTTATGATAATCCACGATATGCTTTCGCAGTGGTAGTTGAAGGAGGAGAAAGTGGGGGAAGAACGGCCGGACCCATTGTTAGAAAAATCATGGAAGAAATCTACAAACTAGAACAAGGGGTTGGCCTAACCTTAGATCAAATGTCAGTTCTCCCCCCGACCAAAGGCCACTTTAAAGGTGTCAAGCCTGTCTCAAGCAACATTTCATCTAGAATTTTAAGGCGAGCATCTCCTGCGGCGACTAATCCTCCAACTGCCAATCCCTCTCCTGCTCCACCTCCTCCCTCACCCCCTTCAATTCTACCTAGAAGGCGATAAGCTTATGAATATCAAACTCTATTTCAGAAAGTTATGGGCTATGGATTGGGCTCTATTTTTCATAGTCTTAGGATTGTGCACCGCTAGCTATTACTTTGTGCATAGCGCTACCTACATGCACGAGTCAGCTGAAATGCGCACAATCGCCGACTCTCAACGCTTGTGGATCATAATCGGCTTCATCTTTTATATTATCGCTGCTCTGATTGACTACAAAATATGGATAAAACATGCCCATATAATTTTCCTCTTCTCTCTGGTTTTGCTCGTTGCAGTGCTTCTATTTGGCACCGTCGTAAATAACTCCAAAAGCTGGATTCGTATCGGAAACCTCCCGGGAATTCAACCAGCGGAATTCTCCAAGCTTGCCTTCATCTGTTTTGCCGTTGCAGTGATGATTCGCGCCTCGAGAAAAGGAGGTATCCTGTTCATTCTCATGTTCATCCTTGCAGCAATCCCTATGGCTCTTATCCTAAAGCAACCAGACCTAGGGTCTGCCTTCGTTTTCCTTCCAATTGTTTATGCCATCATGCTCGTGGGCGGCGTCAAGAAACGTTATCTCGCCATCCCCATCATTCTGCTGATTTCTGCCATCATCTACCTTTATTATTACGTTTACAAGCTCAACCACAAAATCCCCTTCCTCAAAACTTACCAAATGGAACGCATCCTCACCTTCTTTGATCCCAATCGCGACCCGCGAAACGCAGGCTGGACTATCAATCAATCTCTCATCGCAATAGGCTCGGGAGGGATGGAAGGCCGCGGTTATCTCCAAGGCGGCCAAAATAAACTCGGATTTCTTCCTCGCGATATTTCCTACACAGACTTTATCTTCTCCGTAGTCGCTGAAGAATTCGGCTTTCGTGGAGCTTCCCTCCTCATCATTGCTTTGACATCCGTTATGCTACTATCCATAAAAATCGCTCTTAAAGCCCGAGATTTAAGCGGGATGCTCCTTGTAACCGGCATTGTCGCAATGCTTTTCACTCACACCTTCATTAACATCGGCATGACCATGAAAGTCGTTCCCATCACCGGTATTCCCCTTCCCTTCACGAGCTACGGAGGCACCTTCATGGTCACTTGCCTTACTGCCGTCGGCTTAGTTCAAAGCGTCTGGATCCACAGGCGTTACACCTTTAGCACCTAGTTTTATCCGTTTTAAAATTCCCACCCATTCATATGTTCATCGACAAAGTCAAACAAATTCTAGGCATCAAGAAAAATAAGCCCGTAAAAGAAATTATCATCTCCTGTGAGCGCCTTGAGCGCCGCGTCGCCTTACTCGAGGATGGACGGTTAGAAGAGTTTGTCATCGAGCGCGACTCAGACCGTCAGATCTCCGGCAACATCTACAAAGGACGCGTCCAAAATATCGAGCTCGGCCTTAAAGCAATGTTTATTGACATCGGCCTTGAAAAAAACGCCTTCTTACATTTCTGGGACGCCATCCCCGCTGCCCTCGATTCCGGTTTCGAAGAAATTCAACGGCAAGCACCACATTCCGCCCCCAAACGAATCACTCCCAACGATATTCCAAATCTTTACCCAGTCGGATCCGAAATCATCGTGCAAGTCACCAAAGGCCCTATCGGCACAAAAGGCCCTCGCGTCACGACCAACCTCACCCTGCCAGGGCGTTACCTAGTCCTAACTCCCTTTTCCAACACCTTCGGGATATCCAGAAAAATAGAGGATCCAGAAGAACGTAAACGACTAAGAAAAATCCTCTCCTCACTCGACGTCCCAGAAAACATGGGCGTAATCCTTCGCACAGTCGGTGAAGGACAAAAAGCACGATTCTTCGTTCGCGACCTGCATATGCTCCTCGAGCAATGGAGAAAAATCGAAGCCAAACAAAAAGAAATGAAAAATCCAGGCCTCCTTCTTGCCGAGCCAGACATCATAGACCGCACCGTTCGCGACTTCCTCACCGACGATATCGATCGAATTGTCGTCGACGACCTCGATGCCGCCAACCGCATGCGCGAAACTGTCGGAAAAATCTCTAAACGTTCCGTTAAAAAAATCCGCTTCTACAACGAACCAATACCAATCTTCGAAAAATTCAACATCGAGCGGCAGATCGACTCAGCATTTCGCCGTCAAGTCTGGCTGCCCTGCGGAGGATCTATCGTAATTGACGAAACAGAAGCCCTTGTCGCGATTGACGTCAATACCGGCCGCAACAAAGCTCAAAAAGAAATGGATAAAACCATTCTCCAAACCAACCTCGAAGCCGCGGAGGAAATCGCCCGTCAACTTCGCCTTCGCAACATTGGAGGACTCGTAGTCATAGACTTTATCGATATGCGCGACCGCCGCGATCAAATAGCCGTATTCAATCGCCTTAGAGAATGCCTAAAAAGAGATAAAGCCAAGACCAACGTCCTCCCTATCTCCGCACTCGGCCTTGTCGAAATGACTCGCCAACGTGCTCAAGAAAGCATTTCTCGCGCAATCTACACCGAATGTCCCACTTGCAAAGGCCGTGGCATGATCAAATCTCCCGAAACAATGTCCGTAGAAATTCAACGGGCCATCACACGAACTATGAAACTTCATCCCGAAATCCACGAACTACGGATCATCGTCAACCCACAAATCCTAGAACGCCTCCGCACAGAAGATGAAGACCATCTCATCGAGATTGAACGACGCTTTCAAGGGAAACTCATCTTCCGCCCTGACCCCAAAATGGCATTCGAAGAATTTCAAATCCTCGATGCTAACACTAACCAAGCCCTCAACTGAACTTTCCCTGTTCGATGCCCACACCTCTTGTGCGTTCGGCCTTCAAGCGAATAATGTTCGGATCTAAATAGAGATGCGCCCAAGGCATGTTCTCAACATTCCACGGAGTGACCCGTGGATCATAGCCCCAGCGACCATCATAGACTCTTTCCTTAAGCCTTCTCCACACTTCAGCATACAACTGATCTCGAGGATCGATCGGAAATTTCTGCAACGGATTATACCTCGAAATCAACCCCACATAGATTTCTTTCTTCATTCCATAAGCCAGCGCAGCATATCCCAGCAGTTGAAAGTGCTTCCCCTGAGATAAACCATTCGCAGTCAACCGCTCGACATTCATCCCTGTCTTATAGTCAAGAATAAGGATAATCGGCTGTTGGGTTTCATCACAAGCCTCTACCCATACGTCAACCTTACCAGTCATGGATAAAAAACCCCACGGCTGGCTCGATGAAAGATCTCCCATATATTCTATTTTCTTTTCGGTCTCAATCTTTTGAACAGTGCATGTCATCAATCCATCGATTAAATGCCATGACAAATCCCTGGCCTGACTTTCCATAGCCCTGTAGAGACTATCCCAAAAATAAGGAAGCGGCCTTCCCGCTTGGTTATATCGCCTCTCTAGCTTAAATTTATCTGCCTCTGCAGCTCTCTTCAACGCCTCGTGAACGCTCTGAATGAAGAGAGTGTGCGGGTCCATCCTAAGCTCTCTCATGACTCTGGAAAAGGCTTCCTGCAACCATTTATGCATCTTGTTTCCGATCCATAGAGGCCTAAACGTCTTCCATTCCCATTCCTTTTCCTTAGGTATGCACTGGAGAAATACGGAATACCAAGCCTCCTCACCCTTCGTTAAAATATCTTCTAGTTCTCGCACTTGATATACCCTAGGCCTAGCTGGCTTTGCTAAACAAAAACAATAACTATCGAAAGGTTTTGTCGAATCCCTTCTTCGCAAATGCGCCTCAAGAAACAAAGACCGCCTTGAAGAATCTATAGCCGCTTGGGCCTTTTGCTTTTCTCGTTGCAGACTTTGCAAATCTAACGGCTCTCCTCTGGTTTCAGCCCAAGCTTGAGAAAAGAAAAATGAAGGAGAGGTTGAAGTCCCTCTCACCTCATCATAAAAAGCCACTGCAAGAGTAAGACGATACTTCGAGAGATTAAACAGTTGACGGAAGTGTTCATAATCAATTGTGAAGCGATCGCTTGGATAAGGCAGAGGAAAAATTCCATTTTTTTTACTGACAGCCTCGTTCAATGATCGGACCCGTTCCTCCTTAAGCCAAGGATTTATGCGGTAGGCGCCTGGCCAGACTCCTTCATGGATCTCTGCAGCTAACAAAGCGTCCCACGAAACCCCCTGTGCTTCAGACGGCCGTAATATATATACAAATGGCTCCTGAGTCTGCTGCTTAACACGTGGCGGTCGTAGAAGCCAACTTTCAAAGCATGCAACAGCCCACTTCTTACTGACTGGGACGGCCAAAACCTCGCTGAGATCATGAAGCTCATTTACTAAATAAGCTCGGATTTCTTGACCAATGTTGACTCCGATCAGAGTATCAATTTGATCAAGAAGTTCTCGTATATAAACTTGTAGGGGCGCTTTTTCAGGCCATCGCCACAGGTTTTTCCAATGATCGACGCAATTCATAATCACCTGATCCTCGGGCAATCGCATATCTATACGCAAAATCTCTAGGTCACGCTCTCCGGTCGCTTTCCAAAGTTCCTCCAAGCGACGATGCAGAGTCTCAGAAGAGGGTAGTGGCGCTTGAAAAAGCGCCTGCCACGAAGGAACGGTTGCGACTGTCTTCCAGAAATCTAAAAATGTTGGAATCATTAAACCTTCTTTTTGCAAACGCAACCAGCTTGCAATAATTTGTTGATCAAAACGAAGAGGAACAGCTATCGGAAAAGTGCTAAGGAATGGGATCTTCAGCTCTCGGAAGTGATAGCTCAAATAGCCCGCTACAGAACTATTATCAGGTATGACGATAGCGATCCGCTTGAAGCCAATCTTAAGCTGCTCTTCAGCCCAGTCTGCGATTTGATCCGCAAGCTGTCTTAGATTTATAGCAAAAATAAAATCCTTCTTTTTCTCCTCAACTCCCTGTGATAGCGGCTGCTCTTCTGGATCACTTTCCTCAATCTTAGACCTGGCTTGAGGCAAATACTGATCTGCCCAATCTAACCAATACCGTTGTGCCTGCTTATCCACATCTGAGGGAAGAAAGGTGAAGACGGCTCGATCCGTGTAACATTTTAGCGCCGCAGCAAATAAAGGAAATTGATCGATGTGTGAACTATCAAATCCGAATAAAATCAATCTATGATCGATTCGTGGATTTGAATCTTTAAGCTCTAGGATTTTTCTTAGGCAAGATGCGCTTGTGCGTTCCTCTAGACGGTCTTCGAAATACCTACACCACTCTCGATAAGGGAATCGCCATAATTCTGGTAGTGCATCTTCCAAGACTCGAGGATCATGCCCTGCGAAAATCAACTGATGAAACGCCTCACTCAAATCACTTATTCCCTGGTGCAGCGTCTCTGATTCGATTGTGTGAAGTGGTTCTTCGAAATAACCATGCATCAGCCATTTCCAGGCTTGCAGGCTAAATGGTCTGCGTGAAAGCGGATCGAATTTTCTTTGCAAGTAACCAAAGAGTTCTTGGGGTGTCCACACTTCGATATTGAGATAAAAGGCAAAATGCCCATGCAAGGCGCGTTTCCACTGCTGTCGCGCTGTTTCATGAGGCACGATGAGATGACAAGCTCTCCAGGGATCTTCTGTTTTCCATTTACGTATCAATTTGAGACATTCTAACTCAAGGAACTGGATGTCGTAATGAACAAGATGATATGCGATTTTCACGAGTGCTGTCCTTGTATCCACATCACGAAAGTCTTAGTCGACAGGACCAAGTGCAGATTTAAGCATTTCTTCACTCGCCGTGGAATGCATCAGGTCTTCATTCCGAGGCACTACAAATGGCTTTCCTACATGGATGGTGCAAGAAGTAAAAGGCCAAGGCACCACAAAACGATCCCAAGAGTTCAATGTCCAGCATCGCCGATATTCCAGACGGATTGGAATAATAGGTAAACCCTCCATCTGGCTTAAATACAAGATACCAGGTTTAACCTCACCTCTCGGGCCACGAGGTCCATCAGGTGTGAAAGCTACGTCACAACATTCCTCTTTTAGCTTTGTGATTAACTGGCGAAACGCGATATGTCCCAGCCGCCGTGTTGATCCTCGAGTCACACTAAGACCAAATCGTTCGATGACTTTAGTGATGAATTCCCCATCCCGACTTCGACTGATCAAAACTGTAAGGGGATAACCCCCCGCGTAAAGTGACGCATAGATCTTGTAGACTACTGGCATTAGGAGAATGTAACGATGCCAAAACGCAAAAATGTATGGATGCGGGGGCAGATTTTCTCTCACTCGATGAGGATCGTTGAATCGAAAGCGAATGGTCTTTCCGAGCGCTTTAATAAAGAGAACGCATAAGCTCACAAAGATAGCCTGTGTTTTGTCGTCGAATCGAACTTTCATGGAATTGAGCGTCTTGTGAAAATACGTGAAAGAGCGCGTGCGGGGGTTTTGATGAAGAGCTCACGTAAGAATTCATCTGTCGTCATTCGCCGCGGCTCTTGTATCTTTGTCGCTTGAAAAAAAGCCACAGCCGCCACTCCCGCCATCAGAATGTAGACAGACGAAAATGCGTTTAATGAAATCCTTCCTTGCACAATATTGAGATCCTTGAATGTATCTAAAATTAAGCCCCACAGAACTGGCACGATTCCTAATATCAAGCTTGTTACAACGCTATAGATGGCGAAAAAATGACTACGCCCCATCTGAGGAATAGTCGCCATGAGGCTGCGGCTATTGGCTAACGTGAAAAGGGGGGCTGCAAACCCTGCAGTTATCTGTTGGAATGCTAAAGTATAAGCATTTAGAGGGAGAATCGAGGATGCAAGAGAAGCCCATCCTATGAGGTGTAAGGCAGTGATTAACAGAGAAAATAAGAGCAACTTCCGATTGCCGACGCGATCAATCACTGCTCCACCGAGGCTAAGGGCGATCATGGCCATAGCGCTTCCGGAGGCGCCGAGTAAGAGAATGTGCGCGTCGTTGAAGCCGAAACAGTTTTTAGTCATCGGCACCCAGATAAAACTCATACCTGCAAATGTTACGTGTATGATCGTCGAATAAATCACGATTCGTTGAAAAGGGGCATACTTCAGCATCACTCTCCATGGCACAGGCTCACTGGTCTTAGACACTGTGGCTGGTGGGGCATCAGGCATTTTATTCAAGAAATAAAGGCTGCCGAGCGCGGAAAAAAAACTCACGGAAAATAGTATTCCAAATTCACGAAGCGATGTGTCTTGGTGAACGAATAACGCTATTGCGACGAGATTCATTAAGGCCCCCAAATTCATGCAAAATTGGTCTATAGAGAGGAAACGTCCTCGTTGCTCTTCGGGGACTATGCTTGCAACCCAAGGCAAGAAACCAGCTACTGAAAAGCCTCGAGCTATGTTGTATCCGGCATAGAGGAAAAGTGTAAGCCCAAGACGTGTAGAGGAATCCAATCGGGGCCAAAACGCTATCCCAGCGATCGCAAGAATAAAGATGGTGCGAATTGACCAACCCCTTAATACAAAAAGGCGATAACCTATTCTCTCCAGATAGTAAGCTGCGGGGATTTGAAGGATATTCAGCAAGTTAGGCAATGCGCCAATGATCGCGATGATCGCTGCCGATGCTCCTAGATTCTGCACATAAAGCATCATTGGCACACCAGCGACGATGCTGTATGAGATCGTATTCAGGAGCTGAAAAAGATAGGCGTTGTAGATTCCTGGTGGCATGGTGTTATGGCTTCGGGCGCAACAAGGGGAAAGCTATCACGTCCCGGATAGATTCAGCTCCGGTGAGCAGCATAACGAGGCGATCGATCCCTAGTCCGATTCCTCCGGCCGCTGGCATGCCATGCTCGAGTGCGAGAAGGAAGTCTTCGTCGATCTTTTGGGTTTCTTCGCCGACCTGTTCTTCGAGTCGGCGACGTTGGGTGATTGGGTCATTTAATTCGGTGTAGCCGGGCGCAATCTCTTGTCGATTGATGATCAGCTCAAACACATCGACGACATCTGGGTTGTCCTTATTTTGCTTGGCAAGCGGGACGAGTTCCTTGGGCAGATGGGTAACGAAAAGAGGATTAACTGTTCTGGATTCGACCAACTTTTCAAAGATTAATTGGGTGTATTCAGCTGGGGTATGGTGAGGTAAAATGTCTACACCAAGAGCGGTGCAACGTTGTCGTTGTTCTTCTATGCTGAGTTGATACCAATCCTCACCGGCGACTTCGAGGATGCATTGTCTGTAGGTTTTGCGAGGCCATGGGGGTGTGAGATCAATCGTATCAGTAGAGGATGAGCTAGTGGCGTCGTTTTTTTGGGGGGAAATAATTAGAGAACCGATCACAGTCTGCGCGACATGAGTGATGAGGTTTTCGAGGAGCTCAGCCATGATTTGGTAATCAGCATAAGCCCAGTAAGCTTCGAGCATGGTGAATTCGGGATTGTGCTTTCGCGATATGCCTTCATTTCGGAAATTGCGATTGATCTCGTAGATTTTGGTAAATCCCCCGACGAGTAGCCTTTTGAGATAAAGTTCTGGAGCAATGCGGAGGAAGAGAGGGATATTGAGTGCGTTGTGATGAGTGAGGAAAGGTTGAGCGGCTGCTCCTCCTGCGATCGTCTGCATCATTGGAGTCTCGACTTCGATAAACCCCCGTTCATCTAAGTAGTTCCGTATAGCTTTAATTATGCGGCTTCTCGTGATGAGGGTCTGAGTTACCGAACGGTTGATCACCATGTCGAGGTAACGTTGTCGATATCGAGTCTCAGGATCATTTAGTCCATGCCATTGTGAGGGGAGGGGTCGTATAGCTTTGCCAAGGAGGGTGAAGGCTGTCACGCGGATGGTGCGCTCGCCTGTTTTTGTGACAAAGAGTTGTCCTTCGACTCCGATCCAATCAGCGAGATCAAGGAGTCTGAAATGTTCAAGTTTTTCACCTAAGGATTGAGGATTCGCGTAGACTTGGATGCGCCCAGTTTCATCTTGGATGTGACCGAATATGGATTTTCCCATATCACGGAAGCTGATGAGTCGTCCTGCCGCTTTGGCTGGGGCATCGGGGGTGAAATTATCGAGAATTTTCTGGATGGGCGATGTGCCTGGGTAGGCTTGGCCGAAAGGATCATAACCGAGGCTTTGCCATGTCTTGAGTTTTTCTCTGCGCAGTCGGATAAGCTCTGGTTCGGGAGGTGATGAAGACGGCGTGTGCATAGGGTTAAGGTGTATAGATAAATTTAAGGCACTGAGCGATGATTAACGCAGTGAAAGAGCAAAAGGTTTTTGGTGAGTGATTTAGCGAGGAGGTAATGAGGAGGGATAGAGGTTTTGGCGAGCAAGCTCTGCCAGGGCTTTTTCAACATAAGGACGGTCTTCTGGATGGGTAACGCCGAACCAATGAGCTGTGGTAGGATAGACACGGACTGTGAGGTTTTGAATGGAGATATGTTCCTCGATAACGGTTGGGAGGCCGAATTCTGCGCCAGGATCGGGGTCTTCTAGGAGATGCTGTAGGAAAGTGTGTAGAGATTTTTCAAGGAAATGAAAAAAAACAGGGGAGAATCCCCAGACATTCATTGAGACCGGTGTGTCAGGGGAGAGAGTGTGTTGGTTACCTTCTGAGGAGATCCCCGTCAAATTTCCATCGGGGTTGATGTGGATTTTTGTGTATTCTTCGATATGAGCTAGAGTCCCATCTGGATTTAATTTGCAAAGGCCACGAGAGACTTGCCCGTGTGGGGATAGGGTGTGTCGAAGCAAAAAGGAAATTAAAAAGCCTTCTGAGGAGTGGGGACCGAGTTTACGAAGATGATGAGCTAAAATTTCGAAGGTTTTTTGGCCGTAAAAGTCATCGGCGTTGATGATCGCAAATGGGTTTTGTATAGCTTTTCGTGCGGCATAGACGGCATGTGCTGTCCCCCAGGGTTTTGTGCGGGTCGAGGCGAGGTGTTGAAATTTGGTAGGGAGGTCATCTGTTCTTTGAAAAACTACGCGGCAGGAGATGTGATGGGACCAAGGGCGAAGAATATTGTCGTAGAAGACATCATAGATGTCCTCACGGATGATGAAGAGGACTTCGCTAAAGCCATAGCGCATGGCGTCGTATATGGAATAGTCGATGATGCGCTGACCTTGCGGACCGAAGGTGGCGAGTTGTTTTAAGCCTCCGTATCGGCTTCCAAGGCCAGCAGCCATGATGAGGAGGGTAAGTGAGGACATAAATTTTGGAGGAGCGCTAGGGAAGTGCTGCAATTTCCTGCATCAAGTATTGTGCAATCTGAAAGTAGGTGTCTTTTCCTTTCGACTGTTCAAATATAGCTGGCAAAGGGCGTGGTGTGCCGTATGTGATTTTCAACGGATGATATTTTAAGGTGGTCCTTCCACGCGGTAAGATCTCAAATGTGCCTTTAATTTTTACGGGTAGGATGGGAACCCTAGCTTTCAATGCGATCCAGCCGACTCCAGGTTGTGGGGGCTGCGGGAGGCCATTCATACTGCGAGATCCTTCGGGAAAGAGTAGGACGGCGTGTCCCTCATCAAGGTGTTTCAGGATGCGGCGGAGTGAAGCTATATCGGGGTTATCTTGATCTATGGGAAAAGCATGAAGCGAGCTGATCAAGCGCGCAAAAAGTGGGTGGCGGAATAGTGTTTTTCGTGCGACAAAGTAGACCGGCCGCTTAAGGAAAGCGGCGACAACCGGCGGATCAAGGAAGGACAAGTGGTTGCTAACGACTAGCAGCCCTCCTGTAGATGGAATGGGGCTTAGGTAGCGTGCTTCAGTGTCGAATGCATGAGTGAAGAAGTGATAGGCTATACCATGGGAGAAGTCATACCACCAGGAGGCTTGGGAAGTCGTGTTTACCATTTGAGGCCGAGCTCTTGGAGTTTTTTGAGGATTTGGTCTACGGTTTGTCGGACGGTGAGGTTAGTGCTGTCTATGAGGATTGCATCGGGTGCTTGTTGCAGAGGGGCTGTAGCTCGAGTGCTGTCGAGAAAGTCACGTTCACGGAGCAGGTCTGTCTCTCCTTGATTTAGGCGTCGAGCGTAGCGAACTTCTGCATCAGCATCGATGTAGAATTTGTATGGTGTGGAGGGGAAGACAGCGGTGCCGATATCACGACCTTCCATGACGAGGGGAGCTTGTTGTGCAAGGGCGCGCTGTTTTTCGAGAAGGTAGGCGCGCACTAGCGGTAGAGAGGCAACTGTAGAGACGTATTTGTTTACTTGACTCTGGCGGAGGTATGGATCGGGATTTTCGCCATCGATGATGATGACCAATCTTCCTTCGCGGATCAAACATTGGAAGTCCATTTCGGAAAGGGTTTTTTGGATCTCGTCTGGATTTTCGAGATTCACGGACTCTTGAAGGAATTTGTATGTGATTGCTCGATACATTGCACCTGTGCTGATGTAGGCGTAGCGAAGAATGGAGGCGAGTTCATAAGCAACCGTGCTTTTGCCGGATGCTGCAGGTCCGTCGATTGCAATAACTGGATAGGAAACAACGAGGGGATTTATTTTTTCCACAGCTGATCTTTGTGGAGGAAGTTTTATGAATTGGTTGCGAGGAGGAATTTTGTCGCGGGAAGTTTTAATTTTGGGGAGTGCTGAGGACGCGGGAAATATCCAACGTTGCCATGATCCGATGGAATCTTCTACTAGATGAGACCAATGCTGATGGAATGTGGGGTAACGGTGGATGACACAATCGATGTCCTCTACGAGAGAACTGCCTTTGGCAAAAAGGGAAAGAATGATTGAGGCAAGGCCGACGGAGAAGTCTCCGTGGGATGAAATGCGTCCTGCTTGTATGGTAGTGGTTCGCTCGATGCAGAGCCCTTCGAAGTTTTCTTCGACGTTCAATCCAAATATTTTTAGATTTTCGCACATTGCGTTTAGGGCTTGGCGGTGGCGGGGTGGGAGTGTGTGGACGTCTTTAATTATGGTAGGTCCTTCTGCTAGAGCTGCAGCGACGCAGACGAGTGGAAGATCTTCAAGAGGGATTGCCATTTGATGTATGCTGAATTCGATACCTCGTAGTGTGGTGCCTTGAATATGGAGTGAGCCTACAGGTTCGGCGTGTTTGATTTCGATAGTCTCTCGTATGCGTGCTCCCATACGCAACAGAACTGTGAGTAAGCCTGTGCGCATGGGATTCAGGCCGACGTTGTGGATTGTGAGATTTGAGCCAGGAAGAAAGGCGGAAGCAATGATCCAAGCTGAGGCTATGGAAAAATCTCCTGGGATCGATATGTCTTCGTTGTGAAGAGTGGGGCGACCGAAGATTTTGATTTGTTTGTTTTCAATAACTGGAGGGGAATGAAAATGGGCGAGGGCATTTTCGAGGTGATTTGCACACGGAGCTTGCTCATATATTGTGGTGACGCCATCTGCGTAGAGTCCTCCTAAGATAAGCGCATATTTTACAACAGGGTCTGGGACTGAAAGAGTGAATTCGCGTGCTGATAGAACTTGTCCACGGATGGTGAGAGGAGCTGTGTAGTTATTGTTGGCGGATTGGATTCGAGCTCCCGATGAGTGAAGGCATTGAATGATATCGGTGATAGGTTCTTGAGTGAGCTCATAATTGCCGTAGAGCTTTGATACAAATGGTTGGCCTGCTAAAAGGCCTGTGAGGAGGGATAGGAGGAGGCGTGATTGGCCACAGTTGATAGGTTCCCATGAGGCGTGAAGTTTAAGGTTTGTGCCTCGGACGAGGAGGAGGTTGTCCATACCGAAGTCAATCTGTGCGCCAAAGGCTTGCATGGCTCTGGCGGTTAAGAGGCAGTCAGGATTATTCAGGAATCCTTGAATCTGTGTTTCTCCATGTGCGAGGGCAGCAACGATAAGATTTACCTGTGAAATGACATAGTCGCCGGGAAGGGTGATGGAGCCATGAATTTGATAGATAGGGTTGACGACTATCGATTTCATTTAATTGGGGGGTGCTGTGCTGTGAGAGGCACACGTTTTTTGGCGGCAGATGATAAGTATTGGAGGAGTTTCTTGGAGTTTTTTTTGCGGATAGCTTGAATTAGTTGCCGCAGGTTTCGGACAAAGGTTTCTGTGGCCTTAATTGTGGAGGGGGCGTTATCGAGGAAGATTTCAGTCCACAGATCGGGTGAACTAGCTGCGATGCGTGTTGTGTCTCTAAATCCCGGCCCTGCAAGCAATATCGCTTGTGGAGATGCGGATGCTACTAGCGTTGCTGCGATGAGATGGGGGAGATGACTAATTTGAGCTACTGCTTGATCGTGCGCTCGGGGACTTAACAAGTGGACATGCATGTGTAGGGATTTCCAGAATTCTGTGGCCCAAGCAACCGCTGGTTGTGGAGTGAAACGTGTGGGGGTAAGGATGACATTTGCGTCTTGAAAAAGATCGGCTCGTGCTGCGGAAAACCCGCTTTTCTCACTGCCGGCCATGGGATGGCTGCCGACAAAATAGGCGTGGTTTTTAAATAGGGGTTGAAGGACGCGGACGATATTTGTCTTGGTGCTGACCACGTCGGTGATGAAGCTGCCGGGGCGAATAGTAACACGGAGCTGTCGGGCTAATTGGATCGTGGCTTGTGCTGGAACACAGAAGAGGATTTCTTGAGCATTGCTTACTGCTTCATGCGGATCAGAAGTTGCTGCTAAGCCGACTTGATGGAGTTGCGCGATGGCCTCCGGCCGACGGGCATAAAGGATGACACGACGCGTGTTTCTGAGAGCTAGGGCGAGTGAGCCACCGAGCAGTCCTGCACCAAGAATCGCTGTGGTGATCATGATCGGCTGTGGGTGTTGAATAGTAATTCTTTTAGGTTTTCTAAAAACCGTTGGTTTTGCTCTGGGGTGCCGATCGTGACTCGTATCCATTCGGGGAGGCCGTAGGGCACCATAGACCGAACGATGATTCCTCGTTTGAGTAGGGATTGAAAGGTGTGAGCTCCGTTGCCGGTTTTTACGAGAACGAAATTGGCGGAGGTCGGGAGATAGGGAAGCTGCCACGCTTTGAACGTCTCTTCGAGGAGCTGGCGTCCTTGGCGGTTGTTATCGAGGGTGCGGTGGAGATGGTTTTCATCTTGGAGAGCTGCCAGAGCGGCGGCTTGCGCTAGCGCATTGGTGTTGAAAGGCTGGCGAGATCGCTGAAGTGCATCAGCTATTGCGGGAGGGCAGACGCCGTAACCGATTCGTAGGCCTGCTAGACCCTGAATTTTTGAGAAGGTGCGCATGACGATGATAGGATATCCTTGACGAACGAGATCAATTGAAGGGAGGGGGTCTTCAAGAAACTCATAGTATGCTTCATCGAGGCAAAGAATTACGTGGGGGGGCAAAGATTGAATGAACGAAAGCAGTTGGTCATTAGGAATACGCGTGCCTGTGGGGTTGTTGGGGTTTGCGATGAAGATGAGTTTGGTGTGTGGGGTGATGGCGTTGTAAATAGCCGAGAGGTCATGGTGTAGGTGGCGGTCTGGCGTTTCAATAAAGGGGATGTTGAAGAGTTGTGCCATGAGCTTGTAGACCACGAAAGCGTAACGGGAGGCGATCACGTTTTGGTTTTGATTGGGGGCGGTGAAAGCGTGGAAGGCTAGCTCGATAATTTCGTTTGATCCGTTGCCGAGGACGATGTGGTCGGGGGGGATGTTGTGTTTTTGGGCTAGGGCTTGTCGCAGGTGGTAAGCTCCACCGTCGGGGTAGATGTGCATTTGGTGAATATGCGCCTGCATGGCTTCAATGGCTCGAGGGGACGGGCCGAGTGGATTTTCGTTCGAGGCCAATTTTATGATGGTGCGAGGGTCTAGCCCGAGTTCGCGGGCGACATCGTCGATTGGTTTACCTGGTTCGTAAGGATGAAGGCTGAGAATGTGAGGATTGATGAGAGATTGTAGGTCGGGATGGGGCATGAGAAGTTGGTTTTGGTTTTATGGTTTTATGGTTTTTGGTTTTAGGGTTGGTATAGAATAAGTGAAGCTTGAGCTTGTTGAGAGTCGTTGCCTTCTTTCCACGAAGCGGTGATGGTGATTTGGTAAAGGCCTTGAAGGGGTTGTTGGTCTTGGTTTTGCCAATTGAGTTGCTCGACTCGTTTTTCGAGCGTGTAATCTGGGTCATCTGTTTTTATGGGGAAAGAACCTGTGCGGAGAGGCTCGACGCGAGCGGCTGCAAGGGCGTTTTGGAGAAGTTGACGCACTATGAATTCTCTCTGAATGAGGGTGGTGGATTCGATAGAGGATTTCAAGGCTTGTGCGAGGGCCATGACTACGAGGGCGAAGATTGTGACAGCTAACATGACTTCGAAGAGGCTGAAGCCTTTTGGTATGGAGCGGGGGAGAAAAAAGATTTGCTGTAGGATGAATAAGCCTACGGCGACGCAGATAAAAGTGTCTGCGAGGTTGAAGGTAGGCCATCGGTATTGGATCCAGGGGATGTGGATGTCGATAAAATCGATGACGCCATGGAATTGAATGCGGTCTATTAGGTTTCCGACGGCACCGGCAAAAAAGAGAGCTGTAAAAATGGGGGTGATGGGGTGGCTCCAGGGGAGTTGTCGTACGATGAAGAGACTTAGCAGGATGAGTGCCGTCGTAAGGAGGATGAGGGCGGAGTTGTTTCCTTGAAATAGGCCGAAGGAGATGCCGGTGTTTTGGGCGAAGGTGAAATGCAAGTGAGGGGGGAAGATGGGGATCGGAGCGGATAGGCGAAGGACGTGCCACGCCCAGTGTTTTGTTGCTTGATCGGAGGCAAGAGCGATAAGGAAAGTAAGGATGCAGATTAAATGAGGCGGTGAGGGAGAGAAGCGCATGCGGTATTATCTTTTTCCAGATAAAATGCTTTCAAGAATTTGTTGGTTCTGCAGAAACGATTGGATGGGTGGGGGAGAAGGCTCAGAATCTGTGGGATATGTGAGGGGGAGGGTGATTGTAAATGTGGTGCCTTTGTTGGGGGAATGACTCTGGGCTTGGATTTTGCCTTTTATTTGGTGAATGAGGAGATAGGCTGCCATGAGGTGGACGCCGTATTCTTGGGGAAGTTCGTCGTTGCGCTGAAAGAATGGATTGAAGAGGGATTGAAGGGCTTCCTCTGTGAGAGATGGGCCGTCGTCGCTGATTAGGAGCTTTAGGTGGTTGGGGGGAGAGTGTGAGAGGTCGATCGTGATGGTGGATTGATGAGGGAGAACAGTGATTTCGTCTTTGAGGATGAGTCTGAGGGCTTGTTCTAGCTTTTCTTCATCGGTGTTTAGTGGGGGAATCGTAGTCGAGGAGGTAAATTTTATGCTGATGGATTTTTGTTCAGCGTGCGGACGCAAGTGTTGGATAATTTGTTGGAGAAGCTGGTCTAGTTGGACTGTTGAAAGCATGAGGGTGTGTTGATGGGGGTCGGCGAGCGAGAGTTGTTGTAGGAGGGAAGCGATTCGTTGAGTTTGTTGTTGAGCTTGGTGGTGGAAATCGTGCCAGAATTCAGGATCTTTGAGCTGGTGAGGATCGATGATTTCTGATTGTAGCTTTAGTGGAGCTAAGTCGAGGAAGGTTTTTATGGCTGTCATTGCATTGTTGAGATGATGGCTGAGTCCAGCGGAGAGAATGCCCAGGGAGAGGATGCGCTCTCGGGTGATGAGTTCTTGAAGGATATCCATTTTTTCGCGGATGAGACGTTCTCGTTCTTGCTGTAGGATGTAGAATTCTACGCCACGGAGGAGCATGATTTCGAGTTGGGGGATGTCCCAGGGTTTGGTGATAAATTTATAGATTGCTCCTGAGTTGACGGCTTCGATGGCAGATTGAAGATCAGCATAGGCTGTGGCGAGGATTCGAAGTGTGTAGGGGTAGAAGGCTCTTGCTCGCTCAAGAAATTGTGTGCCTTTTTCTCGCGGCATTTGTTGATCTGTGATCAGGATGGCGACACGTGGAACATGTGCTTTGAATAGCTCAAATCCTTCTTGCGCGTTATCAGCAGTGAGAATTGAGAATTTATCTGAGAATGCTTGGGTGAAGTATTTGAGTGATTTGTTTTCGTCATCCACGTAGAGGATGAAGTAGTCTTTGTAATTGAACGATGAGGAGGGAGAGGCTGGAGTGTTCATGAGGGGGAGTGTGAACGGATGATCCAGTTTAACGGGACTCCGTGGAGTGGCCATGTTTTTCGTATAGTTGTCTCGAGGTAGCGTAGGTAATCGGGCGAGAGTAGTGATGCGTCATTCACAAAGCATTGCAAGTTGGGGGGGGAAAACGGTCCGCTTTCTTCTGATGTGCGTTGGGAGACGAAGTAGATTTTGAGTTTTTTGGATCCTTTTTTTGTGGGGGGAGGTTGTTTTTGGATGGCTTCGGAGATGATGCGATTTAAAAGGGATGTAGGGATGGTGTGAGTGAGATTTTCTTGCACTTGAACCAGGGTGTGCATGAGTTCTGTTAGACCTGCGTGAGTCTGTGCACTGATTAGGCAAATTGGTGCGTAGTTTAGGAAGAAAAGTTCTCGTTGGATGGCTTCTCGCCATGCCTGTGGTGAAGCTGTGGTATGGTTAGGCGCTTCTTTAAGCTTGTCCCATTTGTTTACGGCAATGATGGATGGACGTCGTGATTTTTGGATGAGGCCGGCGATTTTTTTGTCTTGGGTGGTAACTCCACGATCGGTGTCTAGCAAAAGGATGGATAGATGTGAGCGGTTAATAGCATGAGCGGATCGGCTAGTGGTGAGGCTTTCGAGGGGATCAGAGATATGCGATCGGGAACGCATTCCTGCTGTATCGATCAAGAGGAAATGTTTGTCTTTCCAGGTGAATGGGATGTCTAAGTTGTCTCGGGTGGTGCCGGGGGTCGGGCTTACGATAGCGCGTGTGGTTTTGGTAAGGGCGTTGATTAGTGATGATTTACCTACGTTGGGTTTTCCAATAATAGCGATTCTGAAGGGCACTATACGTGACGTTTCAGCAGCTGTAGGGGGAGGAATTTGGTGAAGTTGCTTTAGGTAAGGCTGGACTATTTTATCCCGGAGCTCGCGGATTCCGATGGAGTGTGCTGCGGAGACTGCCTGTATATCATCGATGGCTAGTGCATGGAAGTCGTCTATGAGTAGTTTTTGTTTTTCGGAGTCTATTTTGTTGACGACAAGGGTGATGCGTTGGGTGGAACAATTTTTTCGGAACCAAAGTGCTATTTCTTGGTCGAGCGGGTGAAGGCCTGAGCGGCCGTCGACGACAAAAAGGATATGTTGGGCAGTGGAAGCAGCTAGAAAGGCTTGTTCGCGGACAGCTTGGTCTAGTGGAGTCTCTGGAAAGGCGATTCCGCCTGTGTCTATAAGTTGGTATGAGACTCCTTTCCATTGGCAATTGGCGATTAGCGGATCGCGTGTGACGCCGGGTTGATCATAGACTAAAGCTAGATCGCGTCCTGCCAGGCGATTAAAGAGTGCTGATTTGCCTACGTTGGGACGCCCGACGATTGCTACGGTAAGGATTGAAGGCGAAGTGGGATCTGACATGCAGCATCGGAGAGTCTAGTCTTTCTTTACTGTCTGATAGTAGGGGCTTGAGGCGATGAGGCGCAAGGCAGCGGCGACGTAGAAACATGTTGAGATCACGGTAAATAAAGCTGCGGTAAGGCAAATCCAAATTGCGTGAGGGTAGCCCATCAGCGCAGCAATAATTGCTGTGAGTTGAAAGAATGTCGCCCATTTGCCTGTCCAATGGGGTTTTACGTCGAAGCCATGGACGGTAAGGTAAACTATAATTGAGCCTATGAGTAGAAAGATGTCGCGGCTGATTATGATCACGGGAAACCATAGTGGAAGGCCTACACCTCCTCGAATGTGGATAAAACTTAGGGTTAGGACTGCGCTTAGCATGAGAAGCTTGTCGGCGATGGGGTCTAGCACAGATCCTAGCGGGGTAAATTGATTGAAATGGCGAGCTAAATAGCCATCGATTGCGTCGGACACAGCTGCCAGCACAAAAGTGGTAAGTGCTAGCCAGCGCCATAGGTCCGGGTTGGTTTCGTTCTGGGAAGCCTCGGCATAGTATAGCATGAAGGTGATAAAAACCGGGATGAGAATCAGGCGGAAAAGGGTGATGCGGTTAGCCCAAGTCATTTTGATTTTCATCGTATGGGGATGATGAAAGGAAGTGGAAATGGTGCCAAGCGGTTTATCCTTTCTCGAATGGGTGAGGATGAAGTTTAGATTGAGTAGGTATGTTTTTTTGTTAGTTTAGGCATATTCGGAGCGTAGCTCAGCCTGGCTAGAGCACCTGCTTTGGGAGCAGGACGTCGCAGGTTCGAATCCTGTCGCTCCGATTTTTATTTATAGAGATGAGGGAGTCTGGATTCTTGAAGCCGGTATTGATACGTTGGATTGATTTTTGGTTGGGGGTGCCGTTGTGTGTGATCGCCACAGCGTTGCGGCGGATGATGGAGGTAGGAAGTAATTTTTGGGGGAGAAAAAACACGGATAGGCAGCCTCGGTCAGTAGTTTTTGTGCAAGTTACTGAGATAGGCGCTAAGGTGTTAGCAGCTCCGGCATACGCTTATGCAGCTGAGCGAGTGGGTTGGAGGAATGTGTATGTGTTGACGTTTTCTGATAGTGTAGAGTTACTCTCGATCATGGGGGGGGTGCCGGAAGAGAATGTGTTGGCGCTGCGGAAGAAGAATCTTTTTGTTTTCGGTTGGGATTTACTGGGAGCGTTGTGGCGTTTACGGAAGCTAGGCGTAGAAGGCTGCGTGAATTATGAGTTTTTCTCGCGCGCGGGAGCACTGATTTCTTGGGCGACGGGGGCTAGGGTGCGCGCGGGGTTGCACCGCTTTACCAGTGAGCTGCCTTATTGTGGCGATTTATTTACCCATAGGGTGAACTATAATTTTAGCCTTCACACGGCTGAGACTTTTATGGTGCTGGTGCAGGCGCTTTTTAGTAAGCGGTCGGAGGAGCCTTTTTTGAAGGAAAGGATCGAGAGAAAGCTTGTGCCGCCCGTATTTGTGCCGACGTCGAGAGATGAGGAGGAGGTGGATGAACTCTTGCGAAGCATGGGGGCTCAATCTCATGGCCGAAGGCGTTGGATCTTCAATCCTAATGCCGGAGACTTGTTGCCGCTGCGAAAATGGCCGATGAAACACTGGGAGGAATTGGTCAGGCTTGTGGCTGAACGTTATCCTGATGTGGATTTTATTGTGACGGGGACGGCTTCCGAGCGAGGTGCTGTGGAGGATGCTATTCGAAGATGGCCTAAGGGGCGTGTAATCAATTTGTGTGGTCTCACGACGTTGAGACAGCTTTTAACGCTGTATTGCCGATGCGAAGTCTTGGTCACGAACGATAGTGGGCCTGGACATTTTGCGTCTTTGACGGGGATTCCTGTGGTTGTGCTTTTTGGTCCTGAGACGCCTGCGCTTTGGGCTCCGCTGGGGGATAGGGTGCGTGCTTTGAATTTGGGATTGGCTTGCAGTCCTTGTGTGAGTGTTTTTAACCATCGTTTTTCTCCTTGTCGGAATAATGTGTGTATGCAGGAGATGCAGCCTTCTTTTGTGCTGGGTGCAGTGGAGTCGCTGCTTGCTGGAGAGTTGAAGGGATAGTTATGGCTAAAAAGGAAAAGTCGAAGAATAAAGTTGTCCGTTTATCTAAAGTTCGCGAGGCTGATTTTTCTGGACTGGAATGTTCTGAAAGAAACCAGACAGGTGATGCGGTGTGGCGTTGGGGGTCGATAATTTTTGTGTGCCTTGCAGTGTTGGGGGTATACGGGCAGTCGGTGAATTTTCGATTCATATGGGATGATGTGCAGATTAACATTTGCGAGAATCCGTACCTTAGGGAGTTTACTTTGGGAAATCTGGTGAAATTTTGGACGCAGGAGTATGGGAAATTGTATATCCCGCTGGTTTACACGGTGTGGATGGGGTTGGCTCAGGTATCGCGCTGGATCAATCCGAATTATCGAGACACGGATTTATACAATCAGACGAATTTAATGCCGGAAGTTTTTCATGCGGCGAATTTGGTGGTGGCGGTTATAAATGGGATTTTGGTGATGGTGTTGCTCCGTCGCTTTGTGAAGTGTAAGGAGCTGGCGCTGCTCGGCGCTTTATTATTCAGCCTCCATCCGCTGAGTGTGGAGCCTGTGAGTTGGGTGACGGGGATGAAAGACCTGCTAAGCGCGATGTTGTTTTTTTTGACTTTATATTGTGGGATGCGGTATCGCGAAGCCCAGTTGGGGGGGAGGGTTCGAGATGTGGAAGCAGACAGATGGTATTGGGGTGGATTGGGGGCTTTTATATTAGGCCTGATGGCGAAGCCAAGCCTTGTGATTACCCCTCTTGTTATGATGGGGCTGGACTACTTTTTTTACCGCAGGAAGTGGGATGAGGTTTTGCGTTTATACTTAGGCTGGGTGTTGATCGGTGTCTTGTGGACAGCTTGGATCAAGACGATGCAGCCGATGACGGAGGTGCGGGATCAAATTCCTTCGTGGGGAAATCGGATCTGGATTGCTTTGGATGCGTTTGGGTTTTATGTTAAAAAATTTTTTTATCCGCATCCGATTATCATTGACTACGGTCGGACGCCTCAGTGGCTTATGGCACAGGAGGGATGGAGGACGGGAGCTATCGTGACGGGAGCTGCTTTGTTAGGTTTGGCTTTGTGGAAGGGGTTTCGGCGATATTTTTGGATAGTTGGGATGGCGGGAGTGTGTGTGTTGCCGACCTTGGGACTGGTCCCGTATGAGTATCAGTTGAGGTATTCGACGGTGGCGGATCGTTATTTTTATTTGAGTTTGTTTTGGATGGTCGCGCTGGTGGTCATTGTTGTAGAGCATTTGGCGGAGAGGCTAAAAAAGTTAAAGAATAGATGGGGAGACGTGGGACGCTATGGGGCTATAGTCGCTTTAGGCGTGGCTGTTGCGATCTGCGGAATCATGAGCTACGGGCTTTGCGGTCGTTGGTTGAACGGCGTGACCTTGTATGGAAGTGATGTTGTGAAAAATCCAGGCAGTAAACATTTAAACAACAACTTTGCATCTGCTGTAGCGTCGAAACTTCCGGATCGAGATTTTGTGCTAGGGGAGGAATTTGCGCGGCGGTCGGTCAAAATCGATCCTAATTTTTACGAGGGGCTTTATACGTTGGGGGATATCCTAGTGTATCGAGGCAAGATGGATGAGGCGATAAAATATCTGCGTCTAGCGATGGAGAACCGGCCAGATTTGGACTTGCCCGTGAATCGGCTTCTTGAGGTGTTGATGAAGGAAAAACGGTATGCAGAAGCTTTCCAGACTATTGAGGAGGTCTTCAGGCGCAGAGGTATGCCCTCTCAGACTGATGATGTATATTGGGCGCGAATTAGCCAGGCTGCGGCTGCTAGAGGAAGTTGGAATGCTGCATTGGAAGCGATGAAACGAGCTGCGAATGCTAATCCCGAAAATTTTAACTGGAATATCGTGGCAGCGAATCTGGCTATCCAGGTTAACCAGGCCTCTGATGCTTTATTCTATGCGCAACGCACACTAGACCTAAATCGGAATGATCCTGCGGCACTGCTCACATACGGAAAAGCTCTTGCGTTAAACAAATCACCTGAGAAGGCTTTGGTGATTTTTGAAAATATTCTCCAACTTCAGCCTGATAACCCGGAAGTTTTAGCTTTAATAGCTTTAGCAAAAAACGATCTCGGCGATGTTGAGGGGGCACGTGAAGCAGCACAAGTAGCTCGGATTGCAGCCTTTCGCACGAGGAGAAAGGATATAATTGATCATGTTCAAAAGCTTCTAGAAATGATTAACGCACGGGTCCAAAAATAGTTTCGCATTTTTTGAGTTTGCGCTAAATTATTGGTGGTATGTCGATGAATAATTTCACCCCCCGTGCCCAGCAAGTGTTGGCCTTGGCACGAAAAGAAGCTGACCGCTTCAATCATAATTACGTCGGCACTGAGCACCTACTTTTAGGCTTGATTAAGCTCAGCCAAGGTGTTGCCGTGAACGTATTGACGAAATTAGGCATCGATCTAGAGACCGTGCGAATTGAGGTCGAAAAACAAGTCGGCACTGGTCCAGAAGCCAAAGTGACAGGGAATATTCCCTATACACCGAGAGTAAAGAAAGTGTTGGCTTTAGCTAGCAAAGAAGCCAAGGCGTTAAATCATACTTACGTCGGCACAGAGCATATATTACTGGGGTTACTGCGAGAAGGAGAGGGTGTAGCTGCGCGTGTCTTGAAAAGTCTAGATTTGGACTTGGAGAAAGCACGAAACGAAATTTTAAAAGAGCTGGATCCCAACTTCACCCCTCCGGAGGAAACAACAGAACAAGAAGACGACGATGCAGTCGCTTCTGCTAGTGCCCCTGAAACTCAGGGAACAAAGAACACAATAAAAACCCCGGCCTTAAAAGCTTTCGGTCGTGACCTCACTGAGCTTGCCCGCAAAGGCGAACTTGATCCTGTGATCGGGCGTAGAAACGAAATCGAACGCGTCATTCAAATCCTCTGCCGTCGCACCAAGAACAACCCGGTGCTCATCGGCGAAGCTGGTGTGGGCAAGACAGCGATAGTGGAAGGATTGGCTCAGGAGATCGTGGCAGGAAATGTGCCTGATTTACTTTCCGATAAACGCGTCATCATGCTTGACCTAGCTTTGATGGTCGCTGGCACGAAGTATCGCGGTCAATTTGAAGAGCGGATCAAAGCTGTGATGGATGAGATTAGGAAATCAAAAAACGTTATCTTATTCATCGACGAAATGCATACGATGGTCGGTGCAGGCGCTGCAGAAGGTGCACTGGATGCCTCGAATATCATTAAACCCGCCTTAGCACGAGGAGAACTGCAGTGCATCGGGGCAACAACACTAGCTGAGTTTCGCAAGCATATAGAAAAGGACGCCGCCTTAGAAAGACGTTTTCAACAAGTCCTCGTAGATCCTCCAAGCATAGAGGACACTATTGAGATTCTCCGCGGTCTGCGCCCAAAATACGAAGCGCATCATCATGCAAGATTCACTGATGAAGCAATCGAGCAAGCCGTGCGTCTATCTGAACGTTATTTGACTAACCGCTATCTTCCAGACAAAGCGATCGATGTGCTCGACGAAGCGGGGGCTCGCGCTCGTATCTCTGTCACGTCAAGGCCTCCAGAAATCAAACAAATGGAAGAAGAGCTCCAGGCCATCAAAAGCCAAAAAGAAGCAAGCATCAAAGCTCAAAATTTCGAAAAAGCTGCAAGCCTCCGTGACCAGGAAAAAAAACTTAAAGAACGCCTCGATAAAACGATTGCTGAGTGGAAAGCAAAACGTGAAGAACAAATAGTGGAGGTGAACGCTGACGACATCATGCACGTCGTTGCCAAATGGACAGGTGTGCCGCTAGAGCGCATGTCTCAAAAGGACCGCGATCGTATACTCAGAGTCGCTGAAGAACTCAAAGGGAAGGTCATCGGTCAAGATGAAGCTGTCCAAGCTCTAGGCAAAGCCTTACAACGAGCTCGCGCTGATCTGAAAGATCCCAAACGTCCGATTGGTTCTTTCATTTTCCTTGGACCTACGGGAGTAGGTAAAACCCTTCTGGCGAAAACTCTAGCCGAATACATGTTCGGCACACCTGATGCGCTCATTCAGATCGATATGAGCGAATACATGGAGAAATTTAATGTTTCCCGACTGATCGGTGCACCTCCAGGATATGTCGGCTATGAGGAAGGCGGTCAACTTACTGAAAAAGTGCGTCGCCGCCCATACAGCGTAGTCCTATTCGACGAAATAGAAAAAGCCCATCCTGAGGTCTGGAATGTGCTTCTACAAATCCTTGAGGAAGGGATAATCACAGATAGCCTTGGCCACAAAGTAGATTTTCGCAACACGATTATCATCCTCACTTCCAATGTCGGTGCTGAAGTGATCGCCAATAAAGGCGCTCTCGGATTCGGTTCACAACCGGACTCCATGAGCTACGAGCAAACAAAAGAACGCATGCTCGATATAGCTAAAAAAACATTCCGCCCCGAATTTCTAAACCGACTGGACGACATCATCGTCTTTCGATCCCTAAACCGTGAAGATTTATCGAAAATCGTCCATATCGAAGTCAAAAAGCTCTCTGATAGACTCCAGAAATCCCATCAGTTAACCCTAAACTTAGATGCAAAAGCCATCGACTTTCTCATTCAAAAAGGCTACGATCCTGCTAATGGCGCGCGTCCTCTACGACGTGCAATCGAGAAATACCTAGAGCAACCGCTCGCGGAAGAATTACTCAAGGAAAGCCTCCAACAGGCCTCGCAAATCCTCGTCTCCACGGATACAGCGGGAAGTTGCCTCTCCTTCGAAGCTTCCTCTGAGCCAAATGAAAGGCGATCTCAACAAATTGAAAAAACCCCAGGATGAGTGACGCAAAAGCTTATGTTAAAATTCAAGAAAAATTTCATTGACAAGTAACTTTTTACATTTAATAAATTACTAACTTCTAATAACCACGCCTTATGAATAAACTTGTAATCACCTTAGCTGTTTTAACCCCACTAACATCAGCTCTCTCTCAGCCAATTGCATATGAAGGATTTGCTATCCCGCCCTACGCAGGGACCGGGCCACTTTCAGCCGCACCCAACAATTCTGCTAACCCTGCAGCATGGAATGCTGGAGCACAGTGGTATGGAGATGGAGCGACATCGTCGTCTCTCACATTAAGTTACGATGTATTGCCCTCCAGCGAGGGGCACGCAGTATTTAATAATGTAAACGGCAGGTCCTCAAGAAAGCTAATACTTGACTCTAATATACTTGGCACTCTGATAGATGGTGGGAAAATTGGTGGAGCTAATGCATCAGGGAATTTGTATCTGAGCTTCATGATGACCGTTCCCACAGCGGGAAGTTTTTCTGCCCTTGAACTACACGACAACGTAAACGCTGATCCAAACAGGCGTTTTGAGATTCGCTGGAATGGCTCAGAATTTGAAGCACGTGCTGCCACCGATGCTACTCCAGGCACGGATAGCGCAGGAGATGCATCACAAAATTTAGGAAGTTCAGCGGGAGCCAATTTTTTTGTAGTGAAATTCCAATTTAATGCCGGTGCAAGCAACGACATAATCACTGTATGGAGAAATCCGCAGCTTGGTGTGACGGATGCTCCAGGTGGTTTCACCTTAACAAATGTGTTTGATTCACAATTCACAGAATTATCCATCGCCAACTTTGGTGGAGGCCTTGTGCGGTTCGATGAATTCAGACTCGGCACCACATGGGCGGCTGTAGCAATCCCTGAACCATCTACTTATGCCCTGATTATCGGTGGATCCTTACTCTTGGGTTACATTGTTCGCCGTCGTCGAGACAGCAATTAACAACAACTACAGTTCTAAATCATTTCCAGGGGCGGCGACCAGCCGCCTTTTTTATTTATATTTCCGATCTGGCTTACTGTTGCTCATTGGGAAATGAGCTGCTAAAAAAATAAGCTAAGGCTTATGGATACGCCTCCTTCTGTGTATATCAAAACCTACGGCTGCCAGATGAACGTGCGCGACTCCGAACAGGTCGCCCGCCAACTTGAAGCCAAAGGATATCGTCTAACAGATTCCGAAAGCGATGCCGACGTGATCCTCATCAATACCTGCAGCGTCCGCGATATGGCCGAGCAGAAAGCTCTCGGCAGCATGGCCAATCTCCAGAGACTTCGCCGTAGAAAACCTCATCTCATCATGGGTTTCATGGGCTGCATGGCACAGAGCCGAGGCGCCACAATTTTGGATACTTTGCCCGACGTGGATTTAATTATTGGCACGCAGAAATTCCATCGGGTTGTCGATTACATCGAAGATCTGAGGTCTCAGCCCTCCTCAAGCCGCGCGCCAATCGTTGATGTCGATGAAGAACCTGATTCTCAAAACACGATCAAAGACCATTTGCTGCGCCCAAATCAAGTTTCGGCTTATGTCTCGATCATGCAAGGCTGCAACATGCATTGCACTTTTTGCATTGTGCCTTCGACTCGAGGGCCAGAGCGTTCCCGTCCTATTTCTGAAATTGTAGCAGAAGTAAAATCGCTAGCAGATCAAGGAATTAAAGAAGTCACGCTGTTAGGGCAAATCGTTAACCTTTATGGTCGTCACGAGTTTCCTTCGATAAATGGCAAGACCCCATTTGTGCAGCTTCTTGAGGCTGTCTGTGCGGTGCCGGGCATTGAACGCGTTCGTTTTACCTCCCCTCACCCGATCGGCTACAAGAAAGATCTTATCGCTGCCTTTTCCTATCTACCGCAGCTCTGTGAGCATGTGCATCTTCCTCTTCAATCCGGGAGCAACCGCATACTGAAAGCGATGCATCGAGGTTACACCCGTGAAAAATTCATTTCGCTCGTGCAGGAACTTCGCTCCGCCTGCCCCGATCTTGCTATCAGCACCGACATCATAGTCGGTTTTCCAGGAGAAACGGAAGAAGACTTTCAAGCCACGTGTGAACTCGTTCAAGAGCTACGTTTTGATCAATCCTTTATATTTCGCTACTCTCCGCGGCGGAACACGCCGGCTGCCGCTCTTCCAAATGCTATTTCTGAAGAAGAGAAGCTCTCCCGCAATCACCGTCTTTTAGCGATCCAAGACAAGATTGCTCTTGAAAAAGGCCAAGCTTTGATCGGGCAGACTGTCGAGATCCTCGTTGAGGGGGAGAGCAAAAATAATCCTAAACGCTTTCAAGGTCGCACCCGCACCAATCGGCTTGTGTTGATAGAGGCCAATGAGCGGTGGCGGGGTCAGCTCTTAAATGTGACGATCAAAGAGACGCCTAATGGCTACACGTTTTATGCCGACCCATATCTTGTAGGTTTTACATCGCCCAATTCGCTGAGCCCCGCTTCACTTTCTGCTTGATCTGTTATGATTTATCCGTTCACCTTACAACAGGTTTCTCTTTGTGTCGGCGCGCTCTATGTTCTTCTACACACATGGGGAATAATTCACCCTCATGCTTTTTATCAACGTCTTCGCGCTTTTATTCGCTCTGTGTGGATCGGTCGTGGGCTGACACTTGCCGCAGGTGTCTGGACTATTCTTCTTGTTTTAAATATTGACCTGGGTGAATTCAGTGGCATGCGGAATACTTTCGTCATCATATTATCCATCGGCACATTGCTGGCTATGTTTTTTATAGAAGATTTTCTCTCTGTCCGGGCGCTAGGGATGCTCTTGCTTTTAGCGGCTTGTATCCTTCTGGATGCAGCATTTTTGGAGGAAAGCCGAGCCCGTCTGGTGGTGACGTTGCTTTCCTACGTTTGGATTGTGGCAGGCATGGTGTTTGTGGCTTCTCCTTACCTTTTTCGAGAGATTTTGCGGATCGGTTTCAAGCACTCTTTGCCCAGCCGTCTCTTAAATGGGATCGGCTTATTGATCGGGCTGTGCTTAATCGTCCTTGCGTTTACTGCATACGCTTCATCAGGCGGAGCGGGTGATTAAAATCAGGCTGCGATTTTTTCGTTTTCGTCTTCCTCTACTGCAGGGAGCACCAAAGCAAAACTCGAGCCGACGCCTTTTTCCGTCTCGTAGTGAATTTCAGCGCCGTGGGCTTCAGCTATGCGTTGTGCAATTGATAACCCCAAACCGAGCCGGTCGTCTTTGGTCGAGTAAAAATGTTGGTATAGAAACGGCTGCACATCTTCTGGGATACCGCCGCCGTTATCTTCGATAAGAAGATAGACGACGCGACGGTGGTGCCCGTGGAATTTGGCAAATTTATCGTAAGCTCGGAAAATGATCTTCCCGTTGCTGCCGACAGCTTGCGCAGCGTTGAGGACAAATTGCCTTAGAGCAGCTTTAATTAAATTTTTATTGGCTTGGATTCTTGCATTAGTGGAGATGACTAGTGGGGTGAGAATATTTTTTTTGGTTAATTCATCTACCATTTCGATATGGATCTCGACTAAGGGTTCCTCCGCTTCAATGATTTTTAGGTCTGCTTTATCAGCACGGCAGCTTTGGATGAAACTTTCAAGAGCAGGGGATTTGGTGGCTGCGGCTGTTATACCTGCCTCTTCTAGTAATCCGATAAATCGCTGCATAACCGTCAACTTTCGCCTCTCTATTTCGGAGGATGTCGAGCGATGGGATTTCAAGGCATAACGCGCGATGTGCTCTTTGTAGACTAGAAAAGCCATGAGAGCGTCGAAGAAAAGCAACAGCAGCAGGGCTCCGAAGGTGACGCTCTGAATGTTACGGGTTGCCTGCTCGTGCCGGGCATAGGCATCTTTCCATTGTGAATGTGAGATGTTGGGGTTTGTTTCGATGATTTGTTTTAGGACCTCTCGCTGTAGGCCTGCTTGATAGGCTGAAAAAAAGGCAAAGAAAAGGATTAGCAAAGCTAGAATTAATGTGCCTGTGAGCAAGGCTACTAGACGTTGTCGATAAGTGATTTGGACAGTCGTTCGAGCGCCGAGCTTGAGCCATTCACGAGCTTTATGAAGGAAGCCTGGCTTGTCCGGTTCTTTATGGGACTTCATCTTCCCGAGAGTTTATTTTTTGGCCCTTGAGCAAGTGCCCTTTTTCCGCAAGGTTTCACAAGAAGCGCGGATTCGCAGTTGTTTATCGGTGGGAGTGAAGCCAAGCTTTCGTGTGATGGCATCTTCACGGCGTTCTAGTCCTTCGTCTTCAAACTCGAAGATCTTGTCGCAGTCCATGCAGATCAAGTGGTTATGTTTGGGATGCTTGATGTAATTCGGATCGTAGTAGGTCTGCCCGCGGCCTAAATCGAGCTCGTGGAGGTGTCCGCTTTCTACGAGTAGAGGGAGGGTGCGGTAGACCGTAGCTCGTGAGACGGAGCGGTCTATTTTTTTGACCATTTCATGGAGTTTTTCAGCTGTGTAGTGTTCATCTGTGCTAAAAGCTGCTTCGATGATCGCTATTCGTTGTGATGTGATCCGAGCGCCTTTGCTCTCCATGAATTTAAGGATTTTATCTCTCAATCGAGGGTCTATGGGCATAAGGAAATGGTCATGCAAAACGGGTGCTGTGTCAACCCTATCATCCGATTATTGTGGGCTTCAGAACACGAGCTGAGGGGCCGTGAGGATAATACAAGTCTGAAAAAGTCTCCTCAAGCTAAGCATCTTTTAGCTTTTCGACGAGGGTATCTATCATTTGCTTGAGGCGCGGGTCTTCAGTCATGCGCCGTGATATTTCTCGATATGCGTGGAGGACGGTGCCGTGATCGCGTCCTCCGAAAGCGTCTCCGATTTCCATGAGTGAGGAATTGGTGAGCTGGCGTGCGAGATACATGGCGATTTGTCTGGGCAGGGCAATGTGAGCTGGGCGGCGGCGTCCTGTGAGATCGCCGAGCCGCACATCGTAGGCTTCAGCGACTCGTCGTTGTATGAGCTCGATGGAAATCGAGGGGCGTTGTTCTTGTTGGAAGAGGTCTTTGAGGAGATTTTCAGCTTGTGCGACGGTGATGCGTCCTTGATGGAGAGAGGCATACACGGCGACGCGATTGAGGGCACCTTCCAGGCGCCGTATGCTAGAGGAGATGCGGGCAGCAATTAATGCGAGTATTTCATCAGGAAGGTAGGTCTGCATTTGTTTGAGTTTCTGGGCGAGTATAGCCCTTCGAGTCTCTTGATCAGGCACCAGGAGCTCTGCCGTCAGTCCCCATTCAAAGCGGGAGACGAGGCGTTTTTCTAAATTGGCGATTTCGTTGGGTGGAGAGTCGGCGGTGATGACAATTTGTTTTGATCCGTCAAAGAGGGCGTTGAAGGTGTGGAAGAATTCTTCTTGAGAGCGGTCTTTTCCAGCGAGGAATTGGATGTCGTCTATAAGTAGGACGTCTACTTGGCGGTAACGTTTTCGAAACCGCTCGAGGAGTGGTCCTTGACCTTTACTGACGGCGGCGATGAAGTCGTTGCAAAAGGTCTCACAGGTGATGTAACGGACGCGGAGGTGGCGCTTCTTTTCGATGAGGTAGTTGCCGATGGCTTGCATGAGATGGGTTTTGCCAAGCCCGGCGCGACCGTGGAGGAAGAGGGGATTGTAGGATCGCGCGGTGTTGTGGGCGACGGCTAGCGCGGCGGCGTGGGCGAATTGGTTGTTGGGACCGACGACGAAATTATCGAAGCGGTGGCGTTCGTTGATGCTTTCGCGGTCGATGTCTTCTTCATGCTCTCTGGATGTCGCATTGCGAGAGGGTCGATGACTTCGCGATGCGGGCGTCTCTGGGGGTTGGCCAGGGGATAAGGTAGATATTTTGACAGAGAGGGGTTTTCCTACAACTGTCTCAATTGCGCTTTTAAGGAGGGGAAGGTAATTTTCCTCAATCCAGGTGGGGTAGATTTCGTTATCAGCAATTAGCTCGATGGTCTTATCGCCGATGTGTGTGCAGACGAGTGGGATAAACCATCGATCCACTGCATCGGCTGGAAGAAGTTGGCGGAGATGGTCGCAGATTTGTTTCCATTGATTTTGGTGTTGTGACATATCTGAGGCGTGGCGGGAAGGTGGGGTGAATGGCGGGTATGGCATAGGGCGGTTACTCACAAGTTATTCACAAAACTATATGGAATAGGGCAAGTTCTGCATGTATGTGACTTTTTATGGTTGCTATGTATTTAAGTGTATTAAAATATTGATTTTGAATAGTTTGTGATTTTGCCATTTTGTTAAGGGGCTGTGCGTTAAGGAGAAGTTTGCTCGGCTCGATGGAGGGGAGGCGATTGGAAGGGCTGGAATATGAGGAGTTATTCACAAGGGGGAGATAGACTTCAATCTTGCTCATACTCCTTGAGAACTTGGTGAAATCGTAAGGGATCGCATGGTGTTGGTTCAGGCCGTCTGCCTGAATCGTTCGTATCGATCCGTTACGATTTTTTCCAAAGTGGGTTTTTGATCGTATGGATCGGATCGTTTGAGGCAAGAGAAAAGGCGGAGGATAAAATTATTTTTGAAAATTGCTTGACGGGGGGATCGGGTCTTTTCTGGTAGGTGTGATGTGGACGAAGAGGTGGGGGTAGGAGTTGAAGTTTGATTTTTCAAGGCAGGCGGGGGAAACGAAAATGGTTTTTGGCTAATCTTCTTGTATGACTGTCCTTTTGATTGGGTAACCGCGGGAGATTAGGTAAGACTCAAGTGTGTAGACGATACTGCGGTAGCCCAAGAGGCGTGCGCGCTTAAGAGCTTGTTGGCTGATTTGGTCAGATTCATGGATGCGACCGATGGAGCGCAAAATGCCGGCGATGCGGTGATAGGCTGAGATGATATCGGGGTGCTCGACGATCAGCGAATTTAAGATTTTAAGCGCTTGAGACGGATCTTTTTCTTTTAGAGCAGCGGTGTCTGCTTGTTTGAGGCGCACGACGGGGTGGCTTGGAGTGATGGGATTTTTGAGGCGTTGCTGGAGTGTGAACCAATTTTGGATAAAACCGGGATTGGAGGTCATGTCGAGGTAGATCGCTTTTTCGATGTAAGGGAGAGCTTCAGTGAGGCGGTTTTGTTTAATAAGTAATGCGCCGAGGTCATTTAGACATTGAGTATGGTCTGGAACTATGGCTAAGGCTTTTTCGAAAGCTTGGATGGCGATATCCTCGCGATGAGCACGGAGGGCGGCGTTGGCGAGGTTGAAGGCAAAGGGGAAAGCGTGTGGGGATTCTTGGTGAGCTTTGAGATGCCATTGTAGGGCTTGCTCGTGATTGCCCAGGGCAGTTTCGATAAGTCCCATGTGATTGAGGGCGTAGACGAGGTTGGGTTTGATTTCGATTGCTTTCAGGGCGTTGGCGCGGGCTTCGGTGTAGCGTTTTTGGCTGTATTGAACCATGGCGAGATTGGAGTAAGTGAGCGGGTCGGTATCCTTGATGTCTCGGCATTTTAAGAGAAGTTTCTCGGCCTCAACAGAGAGGCCTTTTTCGTGATAGTAAAGGGCGAGGTTATTTAGGGCTCTGTAGCTGCGAGGATTTATCTTTGCGGATTGGGTGTAGAAAGTGCGGTCGTCACGCCATGTTGATATTTGATAAAAGGATAATACAGCTAGGATGAGGAGCAGCGCGGTTGCTGTGGATGAAATTAATCGCGTGTATTTCGGAAACTTCTCATGAAGGTAACTAATTAGTAAGGCTCCTCCTAACGCAACAGCAAACATAGGAAAGAGCATGTAGCGGTCTGAGACGGTCGAGACGTTTTGAGAGTAAAACGGGACTATGCCTGATACCGACGCGAACCCGCCTGCAAAGAGCAAAAGTAGAGTTAACAAAAGGCGCCGATGACGCGAGCAAGCCGCGGCGATGAAGACAAGGGCAGAGGGAAGCCAGGAGTAGTAGAGTTGACCTGTCTTCAAGATATATTCAGGTGTGCGGCTGTAGTCGAAGCAAAGGTTTACAGGGAACACGACTTTGATTAGATAAAAGCTGAGAGCGTCTAGGGCTACTAAGGGCCGCGTCCAAAGCGGGGTGAGAGTGGCAATGACTTTGTCTGGTTGCAGAATCTTGGCTAAGACTGCAGTAGCTAAGGTGAGGATGAACCAAGGGATCATCAAAAATCCAAGGGTTCGAAGTGGGATGCGATAAATCCCTATCGAAAGAATGACGAGGAGGATCGGAACGTTTATGGCTTGGGGTTTCGAGGTGCAGGCAAAGAAAAAAGCCAGCAGCCCAAGCCCATAAGCCCAACGAGCGGTTGACGATCGCTGAGGTGCCTCCAAATACGACAACCACCCCCACACGGCAAGATATCCAAAAAATGCGCAAAGCATGTCTTTCATGCCTGAGACCCAACACACGGGTTCGACTTGAAGCGGGTGCACAGCGTAGAGAAGGGCACCGAATAGTGCTAGACGGCTGGCTTGTAGCGGCGTTGAGTTTGTGGATGAAATTTTTCTGATCAACTTAGTAAGGATCAGGTAGATAACTGTAGTGGTTAGGATGTGCACTGCCACGTTGGCAAGGTGATAGACGGAGGGATGGATGACGGTATAGGCTGTGTCGGGGAAGAGGCTGTCTGAGATTAAAGCTAGGGCTGCCCAGACAGTGTAAGTTAGGGGGATGTAGATATCTTCAAACTGTTTGAATTCCTTAGGAATTACTGGTGTCCAATAATAGGTGAGGGTTTGGAATGTCGGGGGATGCAATCGGTGGTTGTATTGAACGGTCGCGTGATCGTCCCAGGATAGAAACTTAAAGTCTTTGAGTTGGAAGTAGAGTATGCAAATTGCCGCCGTGATAAGAAAGTAGGGGTGGCTTATGACTTTTATTGCGAATGATGTCCAGGGGGCGGAATTATGGGGAGGGGGAGGTATCTTGGAACGAGTGAGGTTTTGCTTTTTCATGGATGGGACAAGTAGCGGGGCGTCATCAGGCTACTTGCTTACGCAGATGGGATGGGAGAATACCGAGCTCTTTGCGATATTTTGCTATGGTGCGCCGAGCGAGCACGAGGCCACGCTCGGAGAGTTTTTCGTAGATCTCTTGATCTGAGAGGGGGTTTTGTGGATCTTCATTTTTTATGATTTCGGCGACTATTTCCTTGGCTGTGGTGTTAGCCAAGGATTCACCGGTCTTTGTTTTTACGGCTGTGCTAAAGAAATGTCTTAGGGGAAAGACCCCGTGAGGACATCGGAGCGCTTTGTTGGCAATACTGCGAGAAACTGTGGTCTCGTGGATATTGAGTTCTTGCGCGATTTGGTTCATGGTGAGTGGGGCAAGATGGTCGGGACCTTTTTCAAAGAAAGCTTTTTGATGGTGGAGGATTCTTTCTGCAATTCGACGGAGGGTATCTTGGCGTAATTTTATGGCTTTTATTAAGAATTGGCCTGAGCGAAGTTTTTCTTTAAGGTATTCTTTAATTTCTGGATTGTGGGCTTGGGCTGCAAGGAGATCTTTGTAGGTGGTGTTGATGCGGATTTTGGGGAGTTCATCTTCAAGGAGTGTCACGACCCATTGGTCATTTATTTTTTCGATTTCTATCTCTGGATAGATTATGTTGAAGCGAGGCGTAGGAGCGTAGTTGCTTGCGGGGTGAGGGTTAAGTTTTTGTATGAGTTTTGAGGCTTGAATGACTCGTTTGCGGGAAACGTTAAGGGCACGTGCAATCTCGTTGTAGTGTCGTCTGGCTAAGGCTTCGAGGTGATGCGTAACGATTTGGATTTCTAATTTTGAATTCGGGTGGTATCGCTGTAGTTGTAGGGCGAGAGACTCTGAGAGGTCTCGCGCGGCAACGCCGGCGGGTTCAAAGGATTGGACGAGTTCAAGCGCTTTTTGGACAGTTTCATAGTCTGTTTTGGTGCTTTGAGCAATGTCGTAGAGCGAGACGTGTAGGAAACCGTTTTCATCTAAATTCCAGATTATTTCTTCAGCTGCTTTGCGTATTGGCGGAGGGGGGGTGGCAATGAGAAGTTGTCGGAGCAAATGTTCGGTGAGTGTAGTTTCTGTGGATTGAGCATCGAGAAATTGTTGATGACGGTCTGTGGATTCAGCGTTAGCGGTGGAGGAAAATGATTTTGTGGGGATGGACTGAGAAAAATACTCGCGCCATGAGTAATCGGGGGAGAGCTGAGGTTCGGGAGGCTCCTCAGAAGGGTCTTCAGATGGGGTCTCTGATAGTCGTTCGTCTTCTAGTAGAGGATTTTCATTGATTTCTTTTTGGACTAAAGATTGAAGTTCTAGTATCTGGGCTTGCAATATTCTTAGGGAATATTGCATTTGTGGAGAGAGTTGTTGGCTGAGGGATAAGCTTTGTGAGAGCCCCACATTTTGCATGATGAGGATTTATCAGAAGCGTGGATGTAAAACAATAATTTTAGTAGAGATAGGCACGGTAATTGCTTGCATAAGTATGGCTTAATTGTTAAACCTGCGACATGTGGCGTGTAAAACTACTGGCGAGCGGGAGTCGTGGGAATTCGACCCTTGTCCAGTCCGATCACGGCGCATTTTTGGTAGATGCGGGATTGAGTGGAAGGGAGCTAGTGCGCCGCCTGGAAGCAGAGGGTGTGTTAGTAGAGGAGCTGGAAGGCGTTTTAATCACCCACGAGCACGGTGATCACATCGATGCTTTGCCGGTGTTGGCTAAACGACATAAACTAAAGCTTTATGCAAATCGTGGCACAGCTACGGTGTTGCGTAAAAAGTTTCTTGCAGACTATCCGGAGTGGCGGGTTTTTGAGACAGGACAAGTTTTTTCATTGGCCGGCGTAGCGATTCGAACGCATAAGATTTCTCACGATGCAGTGGAACCGATCGCAATTGTCATGGATTACGGCAATGCTCGATTTGGAATTATCACAGACTTAGGCAAGGCTACTCATCTTGATGTGCATGCGTTCCAAGGCTTGAACGGTTTAATCCTTGAGGCGAATTACGATCTGACGATGCTTCACAATGATCCCTTGCGGCCTTGGGATGTAAAACAGCGAATCCTTTCTCGTTTTGGTCACCTATCGAATGAGGCTGCACGTGATTTTTTGTTAGGGGTTGCATGGGAAGGTTTACAAAGGGTTATTTTGGGACATCTCAGTGAAGACTGTAACTCTCCAGATGTTGCCTTGCGTTGCGTGCAGTCGGGGCTACGTGAGCACGGCATGGATAAAATTGAGGTCTGTGTTGCATCGCAAGATAGGGGGGCTGAAGCTTGGGTGATGTAGGAATAGTAAGGAAGTGAAATGAGATAATGTTTACCCTCACGTGGCTCCTTTTTTCTTGGCTTATCGAAGTGACGCTCATGGCGGCAGCTATTTATCATAGCTGGAAACTTCTCCGAGGCACGAGAGGCGCACGTGTATTGGCTGGACTTGTGCTTGTGATGGTAGTGGCTTTGGCTGTTACTCAGATTTTGCAACTCAAAGTCATCAGCTATCTAATTTTGAAAATCAGCGGGTTTTTCTTTATTGCGCTGGTAGTTATTTTTCAACCTGAAGTGCGTCAATTACTTGCGGATCTTGGCAGCAAATCGACACGTATAGCATCTCGGGTGCAGACGGAGGTGATAGAAGCTGTTGTTTCAGCCATAGAAATTCTTCAGCAGGAGAAACTTGGAGCCCTAATCGCCTTTGAGCGCGCCGTCTCATATGCTCCTGGTCGCGAGACAGGGACTGTGCTCGATGCAAAAGTGAGCACGGATCTAATTGTGACCTTATTTCACAACAGAACGCCTTTGCATGATGGAGGGGTTATCATAAAGGATGACCGTATAGTCGTAGCTGCAGCAATCTTTCCCGTGTCTGAGGATAACAGCCTTTCTCGAACTTGCGGGCTTCGTCATCGTGCAGCCTTGGGGCTGAGTGAGCAGACTGACGCTATAGTAGTTATTCTTTCCGAAGAGAGTGGGACTATTGCAGTGGCACACGGTGGAAAACTTATTCAACCTCTGACTTCAGATGAGCTGAGATCTTACTTGACAGAAAAACTTATCTGAGTAATTATTGCTCATGATAGAAATTGTCAGGCGTGTTCTTATTCACAACTGGAAGGAAAAACTTTTATGTTTTACAATTGCTTTGCTGATATGGACATACATTAAAAACGAGATTGAGCCTGGCATATTTGACCAGCTTTTAACAGGAACATTAAACAAGCCGAGGTGACAAAATTACCTACTAAGATTTGATTGGTCATGGGTTATTTATTTGGCACAGATGGTATCCGCGGTGTTGCGAATCAAGAGCCGGTCACAGCAGAGATTGCACTGCGACTTGGGAAGGCAGTGGCACAGGTATTTTCGGAGACAGGTCGCAGGCGGGTGCTTGTGGGGCGCGATACTCGGCTATCTTGCGACATGCTGGAGTCAGCCGTCGTAGCTGGGCTCACCTCAGGCGGCATGGACGTTACGCTCCTTGGAGTTGTTCCCACTCCTGCGGTGGCTTTATTAACCAAGAATTTTGGGGCTGCTGCAGGCATTATGATCAGTGCCTCTCATAATTCCTTCGAGGATAACGGGCTAAAAGTTTTTCAAAGTGACGGTTACAAATGTTCACCTGAGATCGAGGCCCATCTTGAAAACCTCATTTTACAAAAGGGGATGGATACGACTAGCCCTATTGGATTTGGTATTGGCCGTGTATCATATTTTGAGAATGCAGCTGGCTTTTACAAGCTTAAGGCTCAAGACTCCTTTTCTTTCACCGAGCGGCTTCATGGTATAAAGATCGTCGTTGACTGCGCAAATGGGGCAGCAACTGAGACGACACCGTCTGTCTTGCGCGAGCTAGGTGCTGAAGTGATAACCATCCATGCCCAACCAGACGGTTGTAATATCAATCATCATTGCGGGAGCACCCATCCAGAGGCACTGCTACAAGCCATGAAAGAACATCAAGCTCAAATTGGAATTGCTCATGACGGAGATGCTGATCGTGTGCTTCTTTGCGATGAAAATCATGAACTGCTCGATGGGGATGAGATTCTAGCCATAATCGCCCTCGATTTTCTGAAACAGAAACGTCTTCAACATGCAACTGTCGTCGCCACTCATATGTCCAACTTGGGCTTAGACGAGGCTTTGAGTCAGGCTGGGGGCAAAGTTGTTCGTGTCCCGATTGGTGACAAGCATGTTATAGAGGAAATGCTTCGGGGAGATTATAATTTAGGGGGGGAACAATCCGGCCATATTATCGTGAGAGACTATGCTACGACTGGCGACGGTCTGGTGACAGCCCTTCAAATTTTACGGATTATGAAAGTGTCTCATCAGCCATTAAGCCAGCTTCGCAAATGCATAAATAAATACCCACAAGCTCAGTTCAATGTGAACGTGCGTGAAAAACCGCCACTTGAAAGCATTCCTGAGATCACTCAAGCCCTCAGAGAAGCTGAGAAAGCGTTGGGTAATCAGGGGCGAGTTTTGCTTCGTTACTCAGGCACAGAGCCTAAGATTAGGTTGTTAGTCGAAGCCAAAAATGCAGATCAAGTTTCTTACATTTCCAATCACATTCTACAACCTATAAAGTCAGTCCTTGGCACCTAGCGCTTATTCTCCTTCTGTTGTATTGATTGGTCCTGGTTTTTTGGGCTCTGCTTTGGCTTCTTGTCTTATCAAAATAGTCCCTCAACTCATCTGCATCACTCGTCAACCCCAGCGCGCAATGGAGCTTAGCGCCCGATCTATCCCTACGTTGAGTCTCGATATTACAGCACCGCAGAGTTTGGAATTGTTGCCGTTTCGACAACCGACCCTGATACTCCACATGGCATCTACGCGTGGCGGCGATGAGGAAGCCTATCGGAGCCTTTATTATGAAACAATTGCTCGCCTAATTCGGCATTTCCCTGAGAGCAAGATTCTTTTTGTCTCCTCAACATCTGTCTATGGACAAAAAGATGGTTCGATCGTGACGGAGTCATCACTCGCTGAGCCTTCCACGGGCACAGGCCGCATTCTCCGAGATTCAGAAGAGTTAGTGCTTTCAAAAGGCGGCGTCGTAGCTCGTCTTTCTGGCCTTTATGGGCCTGGACGCTGGGCACTTGTGGAAAAACTACTTCGTGGTGTGGCGACACTCGACGCAGATGGAGAACGGGTGCTTAACCAAATTCATCGAGATGATGCTGTGCCAGCTCTTTTGTTACTCATTCGAAAGATCCTGGAGGATCCAGACAGCCTACCTCATCCAAGAATTTATAATGTAACAGATGACACACCTGTAACGCAAAAAGAATTCTATACTTATCTGTGTAGCTGGCTTGATCGACCACTTCCCTTGGTTGCCCCGCCTAATCCTCATCGCAAACGTGGCTTGACGAGTAAGCGTGTATCTAATCAGAAAATGCGAGCATTGGGTTGGAAGCCTCGTTTTTCTAGCTTTCGCGAGGCTTTACCTTCTGTGTTGCCGACTCTCCACGCGGTGTGAGGTTATATTCCTTGAGCAAAGCGATTTCTTCATTGCGAATTTGCGAAGCGGAAACACCCGTTAGGAGATCTTCTGCTTCGGCGATCCGTTTGTTAGCCGCCAAAACGGCGGCGTAAATAGCGCGCCAGGAGGGTTGGAGCGTTTTCCAGTCAACTGGTAAGTTATCTAAGGGCCCCAGTGCCTTCTCCGGATCTTGCTGCCTAAGATACGCTAGGGCTAGGGTGATTCGAAAGGCTAGCATGTGCGGGAGCGTCTCGACGAGATGTTGGGCAACCTGAAAAGATTCCTGTATTTTTTCTTTTAGTAACAAATTCAGATAGGCAAGGTCGTTGCGGATCACGGGGTCTTGGGGGGTCAGCTTCACCATGCGTTCGTAAACATGTCGTAAAGCTTCAGTATCGGGGAGTTGTTGACGTAGGCGCACGAGAGCAAGGTAGGCAATGCGTGCTGCCATCGTATGGCCCGTCAATCTCTCGTAAGCTGCGATCGCATTATGAATTGCACCTATGCGTTCGGCATATTGGGCTAGATACATGAGGGGCTGCGCGCCGTTGGCAGCACTCAGAGCCCGTGTCCAGGCTAGTTGGGCATCCTCTGGTTGATTGAGCTCTTTTAAGGCGCGGTATGTATAGAGGTGGAGGATGTAAGTGGGTAACGGACAACGTTCTTTTTGAAGAATTCTGAGCACTTCTTCCCAGCGCTTAAGAGAGGCCAGAGCATCCATGCGGATCAAGAAGTAATCTTGACGACGCAAGGCAGCCTCCGGGCTGATCACCTGAAGCACGCGTTCGAAATTACGTGTTTGATTGAGCCAGCGACCGAGTTCTACAAGTTCCTCAGGAGTTTTGGAATATTGTTGGATCGCTTTTTGAATCAGGGCATCATGTTCGTCAGGGCGGTAACGAATCTCAATCGTGTAAGCTAGAAGTTTCTCTTTGGTCTTGCTCAATGGATGAGAACGCAGCCGTGAGATGAGCCGCTCAGCATCAGACTGAGGCAGATTGAGGTCTTGTGCTAAAAGACGAATAGCATCTAATGCGATACGATCGTTGCGCTGTATCAAATCCATGAGGATTTGACGGGCTTCAAGGTGATCTTTTTCATCTTTTGAAAGCGATAATACTCGGGATAGAAGAAAATAAGCTTCAGCGAAATTAGGAGAGATCTGGATAGCCTGGCGGAGGCATCTTTCGGCGGTCTTGTTATCTCCGTTGCGGAGGGAGAGTTGGGCCATAAGCATCAGGTTACTAGGCTTTGATGGGTTTTCTTGGTAGAGCCGATTGACAAGGGTCTCGGCTAGGTCACGTTGACCGATAGCTATGGCAAAGGATGCCATCTCTCGCTGATCTTCCTCGGTGGCTTTGCCGTCGTTGAGTAAGGAACGCCAAAAGAATAAGGCTTGCTCGGAACCATGTTGAGCAAAGAAGCGTGCTAAATTACGCCGAGCGCGGGGAAGACCTGGGGAGAGATTGTAGGCTGCTTGCAATTTTTCGATGACTTTTTCATAGTCTTCATTTGCGATCAACGCTTCTGCTTCTCCACAGAGCATATGAGCACGCCAAAGTTTAAGCCCACGCCAGGTCGGGAGTGCGAGCAAGAACAAGACGATGACTGAAAGAATAATGACAACCAACCGAACTCGCGGGTCACGGAAGACCTCACTATTTGTATTCGCTGCAGGATTGGCAAGATCCGTCATCTGAAAAAATTACATTAGAATAACTCGCAACAGAGTAAAGTGGATAGGAGCGCTTTGTATTAGGTTTTTTTCTGGACTGCCTATGAGGGCAAAAAAGTGTTGTTAGTTAAAAAAAACTTGACCATACAAGCCTCATTTGCTTACATAAAGGTATGAAAATTATCACATTATCCGCATGTGCCATAGCTTTAATTTTACACCTATGCTCAAATAAGGCCGAAGCAGAGTTTCGCGTTTTAGCAGTCAAAACAGCCGCAAACGTAGTAGGCGGGGAAGGAATAGTTGCAGGACAGATTCTACCATCCGGGACGACCGTTAGGACGGGCCCAACGGGGCAACTTATAGCACAATACAAAAATACATTCAACATCTTTCAAATCACTTCTAACACCACTGTTCGCTTTGGTGTAGGCAACATACGCCAAATCAGTGAGATCACGCGGCGTATGATGTATATGCCTGTGAGTTGGACTTGGAATCCCAGGACAAACCGGCCGGCATATTTGCCCGTTCAAGATCGAGGGAGTCAAGCTACTGTCCGGGGAATCTTGTTTGAGATCATGAGTGGTGGAGTAATGTTTAATGTCGATATGGAAGGCGAAGATGTGGATGTGAAGTCTTTCCAAGCAAATACATCTCTCGGGCAAGGGGTTTTCGATCCTAGCCGACCGAGTAAGATCATGATTTTTCATCAGAAGGGTGAGGGTAATCCAGCCCCTCAAGTGCCAGGTGCTCGCATGGGGGAATTTACTGCATACATTGTGCCAAAAGACGATGACGCCCGCTTAGATGTCGTGGGGAGGAATACTGTTATCAACACTAAGATCGACGAAGAAGCAGAGGACAAAAAAGACAATCGCGTGGATGAGCTCTTCGCTGCCTTTAAGGAAGGTTCTGGGGAAACTAAGCCAGCAGGCAACTTACTCTATCTCGAATATATGGCCGATTACATTCTTCCTGACTTCAAGGATTTCGATGGCAAAGTCGCTACAGTAATGAACGGTGGCAGTATTGCAAATCCGGGAACGATTTCGACTGGGCTTGTGCCTCCACAAGATCAGCCGCCTGTCATTCCGACAGACCCAGTGCAAGGCCCGAATCCAGCAAGTCAATAACCTTCTCTTAGCTATACTTTCCAACGCCGCAATCAGACGAAGGAATAATCATTGGTAAGGCTAGACCAGTTAAGTTTATTATCAGAGGAGGCTTCTGTCCTTAGGGATAAATGCGGTGCCTTAATAAGGCATTTTCAAGTAGGTGAAAAGGGGTTCGGTGCTACGCATCCCAGCATCATGGGGGTGATTAACCTTTCCCCCGACTCATGGTATCGAGAGAGTGTATCCTTAAGCACTCAGGCTGCTATACGACGTGGCTTGATTCTCAAGGCACAAGGAGCGGATATTGTTGATGTTGGTGCTGAATCCTCATTGGCCCACGCTGCGAGAGTTGATGCTGCACTGCAGAATTCGCGTTTGTTACCTGTAGTTCGTCGGTTGAGTGAGGAAGGACTACTAGTCTCAGTAGAGACTTATCAACCTGAGGTGACTCGTGCTTGCTTCGAAGCTGGAGCCAGAATTCTTAATTTAACCGGAAGTCGCTCAGCGACGGAGCATTATCGAGTGGTCGCGGATTACGATGGTGCAGTGATTCTTTGTTTCGTCGAGGGTGAGAATGTGCGGGAAGTCGGGGACCTTGATTTAAGCCGAGAAGGCATGGAAAAGATGAAAGATTATTTTCGGCGTCGAATAGATGAAGCGATGGGCTGTGGTGTTCAAAAAATTTGGATAGATCCAGGATTGGGATTTTATTATCGAAATTTGCAGGACAGCGCATTACGCATCCGTTATCAGATCGATATTTTCCTGAAGTGTTACCGCTTATGGGAGTTGGGCTGGCCAATTTGCAATGCCCTGCCGCACGCCTTTGAATGCTTTGAAGAAGAGGTGCGCTCGGCTGAGGGATTATTTGCTGTGTTGGCGCTCTTGGGAGGCACGCATTTATTCAGGACTCATGAGGTTCCGAAGGTGCGTGCTGTGCTTCAGACACTATCTTTGTGGCCTTAGAATCTAAACTGTCGGTAGTTGGTCCGTAGCTAGAAGACTCTGTAGATTGAGATATGCATGGTTGCTCACCAAGGGGAATATTTGTTGTCTCGTGGCTTAACAAGGGAAGGGATTCTTGAAGGAGTTCGTTATATGTTTTAAAGTGCACCTTACAAAGCCGCTCGAGGGTATCAGCTCCATGTTTTCGGAGAATTTCAAGCGCTGCTTCTTTTACTTGTGAGGCACCTTTAGGAAGCGGAACGCCTACTTCGAGGCTGAGTTGGTGAAGTCGATCGATGAATTCTGCTCGAGCAAGTATCGAAGCGGCAGCAACGGCTATATCTTTTTCTGCGTTGGTGCGTTGTCGTAGAGGGATTTTTTTGTGACGACGCAAAAGTTCCTTCTCGAGGACGATAGGATCTGCAAATTGGTCCGATAGAGCGAAGTGTGCTTTGGGAGCACGCAAAATGAGATCTTCGATTACTGTGGCATGTGCCCAAGCAAGCAGACGGTTTAAATTTTTAAACTCTGCATAAAGTTCACTGTAGCGAAGCGGCATTAAGACGAGAATTTTAAAGCTCTGAGAACCTATAGTTGTCTTAATTTCACGAGCTAATTTTTTGGCCTGCATGTCGCTTTTGATTTTTTTGCTGTCGCGAATCCTGGCTTGCATTAAGGCACGGGATGTCTCTTCGTCGGTATAGACTCCGGCGACTACCAGTGGGCCAAAAAAATCGCCTTTCCCGCATTCGTCCACGCCGATATGTGGCTCGAAAAGTTCAGGTTCAAGGATTTCCTCATATCCAAGTGTTGCTTTTTGCAGAACATCAGGCTCGAGGATAAACGTAACAAAATCTTTTGCTCCCTTGCCTTGGATAACGACTGCACCGGAGTCATAAGCTGAGACAGTGACTTTATCTCCATTTGCCTTGAAGTGGGTGTAGGGCGCACGTTCTATATCGAAATGGTATTCTTCGAGTTTTTTGCGGAGCAACTCGATTTGAGAGAGAGTAAGGTTGTAAGTAAAAGTTGTCTCTTTATCCTTGTGCATCCGTGAGTTGTTTATGGATTTTTCGACGAAAAACGAAGAGAAAAATGTAAAAAAATTGTCGCTGCTTCTTCTTCGTTGGTTTCGTAAAAATAAACGCGATCTACCCTGGCGTCACACTCGGGATCCTTATGCCATCATGGTTTCCGAGATGATGCTCCAGCAGACGCAAGTTAAAACAGTTATTCCTTACTACCATAAATGGTTGCATCGCTGGCCAGATTGGAACTCTCTTGCAAAGAGTAATGAGGAAGAGGTGATCAAAGCGTGGGAAGGGCTTGGATATTACTCTCGAGCTCGAGCATTGCTTGCCATCGCAAGGATTGTAGTGCAACGGGAAGATCAAACGCTGCCTCGCACACGTGAAGAACTTATGGAATTACCCGGCGTCGGCCCTTATACTGCAGGAGCAGTGGCAAGCATTGCTTTTGGTCAACGTGTGTCCGCTATAGATGGTAATGTAATCCGTGTCGTATCGCGGGTGTGGGGCTTAGATATTTCGTCGTCTACCCGAGAGCGATACAAGAAAGTCGAAACATTTATTCAACAACTGCTTCCTCGCTCAGGCTTAAAATGTGGTGATTTCAATCAAGCTTTAATGGAGCTTGGAGCAACTCTATGCACGCCTCGATCTCCGGATTGTTTGCAATGCCCATGGAATGAGGATTGCGAGTTCAATCAAAAGAAACGCCCTTCGTGTTTTGTTTATAAAACAAAGAAGAAAATCACCAAGTCCCGCAGTGAGACTTGGGCATGGTTAGTAGAAAAAGGGAAACTTTGGTGCCAGAGACCTTCTAATGACAAATTGCTGCAAGGACTTTGGACTTTACCGGCTTATGATCCACATAAGATGATTGCTGAAAAGGTGTTGGAGGAGATACGCTTTAGCATTTCTAATACGCGCGTTACTGCTAAGATAATTGCTTGTAGTCGAAAGCCCCACATTGACGATTTTGGATCGAATGCGGCACTTTTAAGTCCTCAAGAAATTCAAGCCCTCCCCTTTGCCGCCGCTCCGAGAAAATTTATTCGCAAGATGGGATGGACAACCCTGTGATAAGGCATTCTAATGCTCTTATGGAGCAAGGCGAAATTCTCGACACTTTTCGATCATGCGGGGCTTTTCTGGAAGGCCATTTTATCCTGCGATCCGGACGTCACAGTCGAGTTTTTTTTCAATGCGCTAAGGTGCTTCAGTATCCTTCTTTGGCTGAAAAATTATGCCAAGCACTTGCTAAGAGAATTCGTGACGATAACTTTTCTCACGTTATTTCGCCTGCCTTAGGGGGTCTTTTAGTAGGACATGAAATTGCACGTGCATTAAAAAAACCACATTTCTTCGCTGAAAAAAAAGATGGGAGATTTGCTGTGCGGCGTTTTGAGATTGCACCGGGCATGAAGTTTCTTGTTGCTGAGGATGTGGTGACTACTGGTAGTGCAGTGAATGAGGTTATTCAAATTGTGCGGGAGGCTGGGGCCCAAATCACTGGCGTGGCTTGTCTTGTATGCCGCTCTGAGGAGGAAGAAGTTCCAGATTGGGGTGTGCCGTTTTATTATTTACTTCGGTTACCCACCGAGACTTTTTCTGCCGATGAATTGCCTGCGGATTTAAGAGCTGTTCCAGCAGTAAAACCTGGAAGTTGAAGTATTATATTATGAAGAAGTCGCCTTATAGTGTGGATGATTTGTTGGAGATTATGGCTCGACTGCGCGGGCCGGACGGATGCCCTTGGGATCGGGAGCAGACGCATCGAAGTATCAAAGGACATCTCATAGAAGAATGCTACGAACTAATAGATGCCATCGATCGGGATGATTATGAAGAGATGAAGGAGGAAGCAGGAGATCTACTGTTGCATGTAATCTTTCATGCTCAGATGGCGAGTGAGAAAGGAAAATTTAATTTTTACGACATCGTTCAGACACTTGCTCAGAAGCTAATCCGCAGACATCCTCACGTTTTTGGATCGGAGCGGGTGAGCAATGCCGACGAAGTGCTCACTCAATGGAATGCTATCAAAAGAACTGAAAAACCAGAGCGCACTGATCCTTTGCAATCTTTGCCGACTGGTCTCCCCCCTCTGCAACGAGCCTTCAAACTTCAAAAAATCGCTGCGCAACATTTTCTCGATTGGCCAGAGGCAAAATCGATTATTCCCAAGATCAAAGAGGAATTAGATGAGCTCGATAGCGCCATCGCTGATGCTAAGCACGAAAGAATTGAAGAAGAGCTAGGCGATCTTTTCTTTACGTTCATCAATCTTGCACGCCGTTTGAACATCGATGCCGACAGCGCTCTTGCTCGGGCAAACCAGAAGTTTTCTGCTCGGTTGGCTGTTTTTCTAAAAAGGGCTGCAGAGAAAGAGCTGGACCTCTCTCGGGCTTCTCAAGAGGAGATAGACCAGCTTTGGTCCGAGGCGAAAAGTTCCGCAGAGGCTTGAAAAGTTATTTTGAGGGCGCTGGATTCGGCGGGGGTTGAGGTGCCTCTTGCACAGTAGTTTCAGTGGGCGCGGGAGCCTGGGCTGCGGGAGGCGGCTGAGGAGCAGCTTGTCCCACAGGTGCAGGCTGCAGTCTCCATGGCTTAAAGATTGCGAGGCGCTCCACTTGATGAGCTCGTAGTGGCGGATCGTGAATAGCCAAAGGGAGATATTGTTTCATCACCCAAAAGCCGAATACTAAAGCCAGGCTCAGGATGACATTTGGTATGAATGAAGTCATCCGCGGGAAGCAGCGGTAAAATATGTAGTAGAAGACGAGCCCCGCCATGATGTAGGTGAAAATCAGCGGCGGAAAATAGTGGTAGAGATACATGACGCGCTCTAGCCCGTAGAGAGGCAGCATGTAGGCTAACCACATCCACATCATCATGCAGATTGCGTTTGCAATCAGGCGATCTTTAGGGACGATTCCGTAAAATATTCGGCCCAAAAGCATCGTCATCGACATGATCAACCCAATCAGGCCGACTGACCAAGTGAATGGATTAGCGACGAGCCTTTTGTATCGGACTTCGTCCCCTTGAGAGTCCCAGCGATAACTAATCGATCGTATCCCTAGCGGCCAGAACAAAGGATGGCTGCCCATCTCATTGGGATTGTCGTAGCTCAATGGAGCAATATCAGTATGCAGCTTATATCCATACTTTATGTTATCTAGAATGGCCACCGGTAGAACGAATATGCTGCCTCCCTGCCCCGCCAAAATCTTCTCTTTATAGTAATCCGATGCAGAGTAGAGATTGCCAACGGGGTTAGGCGTCAATTTAATATGTATCGTCCAGACCCCTAAAAAGGATATGAGAAGAGGCACGATGAAAACTACTGCATCCCGCGCCCCGCGGATAAAAAACATTTCCCAATACATCTGCCGTGTGCCCTTATTTTTTTCTTTTTCAGCTCGGTTAATGGTAAGTAAGGGAATAAGGACAAGTTGAAAGGCCATACGGATATGCCAGCGGATAAAGCGCCAGCGCTGTTTTAGATAAATCAAGACCGGCAAAATTAACAAAAACCAAGCTGTGAATTTTGTTGCCATAGCCAATCCCACAGAGAAACCCAGGATAATATAGTCCGCGTGAGTGGTCTTGGGCTTAAGCACCATGTCGATAAATTTCCAAACGGCCAGTAAGATGAAAAAGATCAGCGTCGAATCCAACATTGCAGCTCGATGGTGACAAATGCCTGCGGTGTCCATTAAATAAATGGCTGCAAAGCCTACCGACGTGAAATGATGCTTTGTGACTCGGTAGATTATTAAAAAAATCAGCACTCCAACGCCTGCTGCGAAAAGACCGGGGAAAAACCGCACACCCTTGAATGAATAACCTGGCGGGACACGGTCGACGAAATCGTTATCGTGTATCCACTTTTTGTCTATGTCTTTATTGGGATTGAGCAACTTCTCCCCAAGAGCCAAAAACATTATTGCCAGTGGCGGATGTGCATGCATGAAGAATGTGCCGTGTAGATATTTTTCAACGAAAGAGAGGTAGTAGTTTTCATCCCAAAAAAGCTTGTCTGGCTTCTCATTGCCAACAACAAATGCGAAAATACCGCCGATGAAAACAAGCACTGCACATACCGCGCTCACCCACTCGTTTACTCTTCGTGAGTCTGTGGTGATCTCTTTACCAAGGACAACTTTCTTTATCTCCTTTTTGGTCTCTTCGTGTGTCAGGGTAGATGCCATATCAAACAACTTCGAATTTTTCAGACTAGCCTTTTCAAGACAAGTTGTTTTTTAATTTTATCCATATAAAAATTCCGAGCTTAAACCATAAGCGCACAATTGTGGGCAATCATGCACAATCAGCTTCTCAAAAAAACTATTACCTTATAATTTCGATCCATGCGAAAGTGGCTGACAGTAATTATTCCCTTATGGCTAGTTGTGATTTTGTTGGCAGCCTGTGTCACACTTCCCGACACGGGCAAACAAGCCTTCATCATGTTCACCCCGCAACAAGAAGCTCAAATGGGCTTTGCAGCTTTTAACCAGCTGCGACGCTCGCAAAAAATAAGCAACGACCCCAAAGCCCGAGCCCTCGTGGCACGTGTCGTCAACCGCATCACTCCTCATGTCACTGCAGGAGCTACACAGTGGGATTATGAGGTTTTTGAAGACGAAGACCCGAATGCATTTGCTTTGCCTGGCGGAAAAATCGGCGTGCACACGGGCCTCATCGCCCTTGCAGAGAATGAAGCAGGTCTTGCGACAGTCATCGGCCATGAATGCGCTCACGTCTCTCAGCGTCACGGAGGGCAACGCATGACTCAGCAAATGACAGCCGCTCTTGTAGGCGGTCTCCTCGGTGCCAGCATCGGAGGTCAAGACCGACGAAAGCAACAAATTTTTATGCAATCTTTTGGCATCATGACAGGCCTAGGGATTCTCGCCTTTAGTCGTCAGCATGAGCGCGAAGCTGACGCTCTAGGCCTACACTACATGGCCAAAGCCGGCTACGATCCTCGCGAGGCCCTAAAATTTTGGCAACGCATGGTCAAAGCCACCGCCAACAAACCACGTCCACCCCTTTGGCTGAGCTCTCATCCAGCTGATTCTGAGCGGATACAACGCATCCAAGCTCTAATTCCGCAAGTGCTCCCTATCTACGAGCAGTCTCGCATGTAATCTGGATAGCACTTTCTGAGCCAATACGTCACACTATCTGAGCCACTTTGGCACAACTGGACTCAGAACTGCCATTAGCGAAGGCTACACAAGCTTTTTGTAGACAGGCACTTAGCTAATATAAGCCATGTTGGCCTATAGTTTGCTATTCCTTGAGCGTTATGGCTAGAATTCTCGGAATCGACCTCGGCACCACCAATTCCTGCATGGCCGTCATGGAAGGCGGCCAGCCAGTTGTCCTAGAAAACTCCGAAGGCGCACGCACCACTCCCTCTGTCGTTGCCTTCACCAAGACAGGTGAGCGCCTCGTCGGGCAAGCTGCCAAGAGGCAAGCCGTCACCAACCCACGAAACACCATTTTTTCAGTAAAACGCTTCATGGGACGCAAATTTTCAGAAGTCCAAGACGAAATCAAACGCGTCCCCTACAAAGTCGTCCCCGCTCCCAACGGAGACGCCCACATCGAGGTAGAGATCGCTGGGCAACGCAAGGTTTACTCTCCACAAGAAATCTCGGCTTTTATCCTCGCTAAACTCAAAGCCGACGCTGAAGCCAAGCTAGGAGAGCCAGTCACCCAGGCTGTCATCACAGTCCCAGCATACTTCAACGACAGCCAGCGCCAAGCTACTAAAGACGCCGGCAAGATCGCAGGCCTTGAAGTCCTTCGCATCATCAATGAGCCTACGGCTGCCTCCCTCGCCTATGGCCTAGACCGCAAGAAAGACGAAAAGATCGCAGTCTATGACCTAGGAGGCGGCACGTTCGACATCTCCATCCTAGAAATAGGCGACGGAGTTTTTGAAGTAAAAGCGACCAACGGCGACACACACCTGGGTGGAGATGATTGGGACAATGCCATCATAGACTGGCTAGTGACAGAATTTCAGAGGGAAGAGGGAATCGATTTACGTCGTCAGCCAGATGCCATGCAACGTCTAAAAGAAGAAGCAGAGCGGGCCAAGATCGCCCTCTCTTCGACGTTGGAATATGAAATCAATCTTCCATTCATAACCGCTGACCAAACCGGCCCAAAGCACATTCAAAAGAAACTCACTCGTGCCAAACTCGAGCAACTCACAGACCACCTCGCCGAGCGCACAATTGCTCCTGTTAAAAACTGCCTCCAAGATGCCAAGCTTACAATTAACGACATCCACGAGCTCGTCCTCGTCGGAGGCATGACACGCATGCCCAAAATCATCGAAACAGCACGCCGCCTCATAGGGAAAGAGCCTCATAAAGGCGTTAATCCCGATGAAGTCGTAGCAATCGGAGCCGCCATCCAGGCTGGCGTGATCAAAGGCGACGTCAAAGACGTCTTGCTGCTCGACGTCACCCCCCTCACCCTTGCCATCGAGACAGCCGGAGGAATCGCTACTCCCATGATTCCCCGCAACACAACCATCCCCACAAAGAAATCTCAGATATTCAGCACCTATTCCGATAACCAACCAGGAGTTGAGATCAAAGTTCTCCAAGGCGAACGCCCCATGGCGCGCGACAACAAACTACTCGGCGTCTTCCATCTTGACGGCATTCCCCCAGCCCCACGAGGAGTTCCACAAATTGAAGTGACCTTCGACATCGACGCAAACGGCATACTCCACGTCTCCGCCAAAGACCTTGGCACAGGGAAGGAACAAAAAATCTCCATCACAGGCTCCAGCGGCCTGAGCAAAGAAGAAATCGAGCGCATGATAAAAGAAGCCGAAATCAACGCTGCACGCGATAAAGCCGCTCGTGAAAGATCAGAAATCCGCAACCAAGGTGACAGCACTGCTTACCTAGCAGAAAAGACCTTGCGCGAGCTCGGAGCAAAGATTCCCAGCAACCGCAAAACGGAAATCGAAAACGCAATCGCTCACCTCAAAGAAACTCTGAAAGGCGATGACACCGATGCCATCAAGCGAGCTACCGACGATCTCAATCAAAAAATACAAGCCGTCTCAGCAGAACTCTACCAACAAGCATCTGCCCAGACATTTTCGGGAGGTGGAAACACCACTTCAACCAAATCTAACGACGATTTTGAGATTGTTGACGACAAAAAATAAACCATGCGCAACAACCTCTATCTTCGTCATCCCAGCAACTTCAATTTAATACCGGCGCGCCGGCGGGTGCCGATTCGCGCCCCATCTCGCTACGGCCTTATCTACTGCCCAAGCGAGAATAAAAAACAACCTGAATAACCAACCCCAAAACAACCTTACACCTATGGCAAAACCCAATATTAAACCTATCGGCGATCGGATCCTGGTAAAACCCGACGCCGAGCAAGAAGTCAGAAAAAACGGGATTATCATCCCCGACACCGCTAAAGAAAAACCTCAAGAGGCCACAGTCATTGCCCTTGGTTCGGGCAAACTCGACGACAACGGCAAACGCCTCCCCTTTGAAGTCAAAGAAGGGGATCGCGTTCTCATCAGCAAATATGGCGGGACGGAGGTCAAGATTGACGGAGAAATCTATCAACTACTCCGTGAAGACGACATACTCGCCATTTTGCAATAACATAAACCTCAACCTCAGAAAGGAGAACACACCTTATGCCAGCAAAACAAATTCTATTCGATGAATCCGCACGTCACGCGCTCGCGCGCGGCGTTGAAAAACTAGCAGCAGCCGTCAAAGCGACCTTAGGCCCCTCTGGACGTAACGTCGTGCTCGATAAAAAATTTGGCTCTCCCATTATCACCAAGGATGGGGTAACGGTTGCCAAAGAAATCGAGCTTGAAGATCCATTCGAAAACATCGGTGCTCAACTCGTCCGTGAAGTCGCCTCCAAGACAAGCGACGTCGCTGGAGACGGCACCACCACAGCCACCGTTCTTGCCGAAGCAATCTACAAGCAAGGCCTGAAGAACGTCACAGCAGGCGCAAATCCCACTGAGATCAAACGCGGCATCGACAAAGCCGTTGATGCCATCGTCAAGGAACTCAAAGTTATTTCAAAGGAGGTCAAAAACAAAGACGAAATACGGCAAGTCGCCACAGTCTCAGCCAACTGGGATAGGCAGATCGGTGAAATCATAGCCGATGCCCTCGAGCAAGTCGGAAAAGACGGCACCGTCACAGTTGAGGAAGCCAAAAGCATCGAGACCACATTTGAAGTGGTGGAAGGAATGCAATTTGACAAAGGCTACCTCTCACCTTACTTCGTGACGAATCCGGAGACCCTTGAGGCACAACTCGAAAACGCTTACATTCTCATCCACGAGAAGAAGATCTCCAACCTCAAGGATCTACTACCCTTGCTTGAGAAAATTGCCAAAGCAGGGAAGCCTCTTCTCGTCATAGCAGAGGACGTCGAAGGTGAGGCGTTAGCGACCCTCGTGGTGAATAAGCTCCGTGGCACACTCCAAGTCTGTGCCGTCAAAGCTCCGGGCTTCGGCGATCGCCGCAAAGCGATCCTCGAAGACATCGCGATCCTCACGGGTGGCCGCTGCATCACTGAAGATCTAGGGATTAAATTAGAAAATATCACCCTGGAAGATCTCGGCCGCGCCAAACGCGTCGTCGTTGAAAAAGAAAACACCACCATCATCGAAGGTGCAGGTAGAGAAGAGGACATCAAAGGCCGCATCGCTCAGATCCGTAAACAAATCGACGACACAACCAGCGATTACGATCGCGAGAAACTCCAAGAACGCCTCGCCAAGCTCGCAGGTGGTGTCGCTGTAATCAATGTCGGAGCAGCGACCGAGACCGAGATGAAAGAAAAGAAAGCTCGCGTCGAGGATGCTCTGCACGCGACACGCGCCGCGGTTGAGGAAGGCATCGTCCCCGGCGGAGGTGTAGCGCTGATCCGTGCTCAAGCGGCTTTGGATAAAGTCAAGGCCGAAGGTGATGAGCAGATCGGAGTCGACATCATACGCCGAGCGGTAGAGGCTCCTCTTCGCACACTTGTCGCTAACGCAGGTGGTGAAGGCAGCGTCGTGGTAAATGAAGTGAAAGCTCGCAAAGGCAGCGAGGGTTACAACGTCGCTACCGGCGAGTATGTCGATATGTTCAAGGCAGGAGTCGTTGACCCCACAAAGGTGACTCGCTGTGCCTTGCAAAATGCAGCCTCAATCGCCGGTTTACTGCTCACAACCGAAGCGGTAGTAACGGAGATTCCTGAAAAGGAAAAGAATACACCTGCAAGAGGTGGCGGCGGGATGGACGGCATGGATTATTAATCCTCTTGCTGCCTATCCTCACTCAAGCCGTGGTGCGCGCAGGCGCGCCACGGCTTTTTATTTGAGGTAGCCTAGAGATATGGCTGCCTGGGATAAGCGAAAAAGTTCTTTGTTTTCAAAAATAGAAGTTTTCGACATGCTGTGACGATGTCGCGGGCATTTCTAGCGCGTCTATTTTTGGTTTTTCTCACAGGAAGTCGGATCGCTTATGGACAAACCGACGAGGAGTATTCTTTTGAGTTGCCTACAGATTTAAATCTGCCCCCATCCCATCGCCAAGCGCTTCAGTATTGGGAGACGGATTTTCATCACGTGTTGCATCTAGCAAAAACACAGTCAGCTCAGACACCCGAAAGTCGAGCCGCATTGGATACGATTTATCGTTTGATTACCGCGCGACGGTCTTCGTTGGGTAGTTTATCAGAATTGATCGGGAGATGGTCGGTGCGCAGTCTGCAAGCTACACCGCATGCAGCAGTTCGCTATTTGCCCTATACATTGTGCATAGAAAAGAAAGGCGATGCATATTATCTCGACAAGTCGACCGGATCGGTGCGGCGGCACGGAATCCTGCAGACAGTGAATGCACAGTGTGCAGTTTTTATCGGCGCAACCTATTATGTGTCTGATAACGAGAAGCCTGTGTATAGTGGACTACAGTCTGCGAGCACTTCGGAACGCGACGCTGTCGGGTTGCTGTATCGTCTATCTGCCGATCGCTTGATACTAGTTTTCCCCGATATTCACAACACCGGCATCGAATTATATGAGATAGGTAAGACTCGCACTAGAAATAAAAAGTCTAAAGCTGGGACTTTTCTCAGGTAGTGCATTCCAATCAGACAAAAAATGTGTCGGGACGTGTTGTCTGATGGTTATCTTTATCCAGTAAAATAGAGCGAGGTCGGAAGCTCCGAGCCGACTCATCATCCATGATGGCAAAGCTAATGATTGTAATACGGTCCCCAATTGTAGCTAAGAGTGCAGCAGCACCTCCCAACTCGATTTGATGCGATCGAGGTTTGCCTGCAATAACAACTGTTTCGAAACGACGCCCATTGTGCAAGTTTGTAACCAAAACTTTCTCATGGTCATATAAACCTGCTGCTTGGATTAACTCTAGTGGAATTGAAATCATTTCATCATCATTCGGGCGCAGACCTGTAATACATGCTTTTTCGATTTTAGACTTCACGACTGTCAGGAGCATGCTTCGAGATTTATTCGACTATGCGGAGCTGGTCAATGATACTCGATCAACTTCCAAAAATTTGTTCGTGATAAATAATGGCGACAGCTAAGAGCAAGCCTATAGCCAGGACGGTAGCCACCATAAGCACTAACGCTATTGCATCCGAATCTGCAGGATTGCGGATTTTCGCGGCTGGAGGGCGTTTTATAGTCTGTGCTGGCACGATTGCATGACTCAGTGAAAGTCGACGTTTAGCATCCTCTAGCTGAGCGATTAGTTCTTGGTAATTAGGGAAACGGCGTTCTGGATCTCGTTCCATGCATCGTTGAATGACTCCGATCATCTGCGGAGATAAATCTGGGACAAATGTTGCAATCAAAACAGGTGCTCCTTGCAAGTGCCGCAGCGCTACCCGATCCGCATCTTCCTCTTGATATGGAGGACGACCTGCCAAAGCATGAAAAAGCGTAGCTCCAAGGCTATACATATCGCTCCGGAAATCCTCTTGTCTCTGTAAGAGTTTCTCAGGAGCTAGATAATAAGGCGTGCCCCAAATCTCTCCGGTAAAGTGATCATTCTCACCGACTATCAGACTCAAGCCAAAATCCACTATTTTAGGTGTGCCGAGGCTATTAAATAAAATATTCCCCGGCTTAATGTCTCGATGGATCAACCCACGGGAAAGTGCAGCCGATAGTCCTCTTGCTACAGCTAATCCGATATCTATCACATCTGCCTCAGGAAGCCGCTTCTGTGCTTGTATACGGTCGTCCAAGCTTCCTCCGCTGATATATTCCATCACAATGTAATGTCGTCCCTCAGCCAATCCGCTGCCATACACCTGTACAATATTTGGATGATTAATCGAAGCGGTGATTGCAGCCTCGTAATTAAAATTAGCGACAAACTTCGGGTCTTGAGAAAAACTCTCCCTCAACACCTTGACGGCCACGGTGCGGTTCAATTGTGAATCGTAGGCTAAATAAACCGTTCCCATCCCTCCAGACCCCAAGGCTCGGATCAAGGTATAACCGGCAAATTCACGGGTCAGAGTAAAGAGTTTTCCACAATGAGGACACGTCAACACGGAGCCTATCTCGATCCCTGTTACATCAATAGCTCCACCGCAGTGAGGGCAGCCGACTATCCACGAAGGGTCCGTTTTCTCCGCCGTCGCCTCTTGGGAGAAAGGCTGCAGGACATAGTTGTAGTCCATACCCTCATCCTTAGCCTAAAAAAAAAACCTCAAAATACTTTTTTTTAGTTGCTTTGCATCTTGCTCCAATCTTCTCGCCCGATCCACGCGATCGCCAGGATTAACAAAATATCGCGGACGAGCCATTCGATGTAACGGTTCTTCTCACTTCCACCAAAGCATCCGCAAGTAATGTCTAAGCCACGGATCCATGCTGACAAAAGAGCGATTGTAAAAACTAACATCATTCCTCCCATTAGACTTACGGATCCGAGCGCCCAACGGGGATACCACAATGCCAAGGCACAAAGTATCTCTAAATAAGGCAAATACAGGGCCACAAGGACGTTTCCAAAGTGAGGCAATAATTGATAGTTTTGCACATCTATCCAAAACTTCTCAGGATTTGCTGCTTTGATAATCCCTGCATAGAGAAAGACCCCTGAGAGAGTGAGTCTCAGTATCAAAACAAATATTTCCTTCCTCATGGCTTTTGCTCACTCATATATTTTTGCCAACGTTCCCATCCGCCTTTCAACACCCATACATCCGTCAGTCCCATTTTTCGAAGTCGCTCGGCAACGTGATGACTGGCCTGACACCCTGTGGTGCTACAATAAACGATCGTGCGCCGCTCAGGACGCCAACGCATCAAAACATCCTGCACTCGATCATTCCACTGGTCTTCGTTCAGCAACACTGCGCCCGGAATATGTGCTTGCTCATATTCACCTTGTGACCGTGCATCGACCCACAGCACTTCTTCTCGTATTTTCCAGGCCTCCGCAATTGCAATTTCTCCCTCACGTAGTGAGTCTGCTGAAAACGGAGGCCGCTTCGGGTGTAGCCATGCGGTAAGACATGCAGGGACGACTGCCACTCCCATTAACACCAAAGCTGGAAATATAACTTTCTGTTTTATCTTGTCCTGATCGAGCATGATTTCTTTTTCCCCACAGTTCAAGCCCATTGAGGGTGTCCTGCCACATTCATATTAAAAGGTGGAATTCTCACCACGTAAGCGTTTCCGTAGTCATCTTGGCAAAGATACGATCCGGTTGCCACACTATCTGAGCGGACAATGTGATAACTGTTATATGAAAAAGTGTGGCCGGGCGATATTCTCGGATACTGTCCTACTACACCGTCGCCCTCGAGGATCTGTTTCTCGCCGTAGACGTCTTCTACTACCCATTTACGCCCTTTCACAACTATTGCACGGTCGCTGTTGTTGTGAATAGTGATGTAATAAACAAAGGCGTAAGGCCGTTCAAGTGAGGTTTGTAAATTCTCTCGACGCTCGAGGTGATCGAGTGTGACTTTGAGGCCAGGCAATTCAGGAAGCGCCGACTCCATGCTGAAAATATACCCGAATGGATCCAGTCTCACAAAAAAATTTTGGTTAAGCCCTCTCTCTAGCCTCTTTTGAGCAAATCTAGCCTTTACTTGCGAGAAGGTGCGTTTTTTTTAACTTTTTTTAGGTATATGCAAGCCGCACAAGCTGGCACCATCCCAGTCGCTTTGACGATCGCTGGCTCAGATAATAGTGGCGGTGCAGGAATCCAAGCTGATCTAAAGACTTTTCACCAATTGGGGTGCTTTGGTGTAACGGCACTGACTTGCGTTGTCGCCGAGCATCCGGGCAAAGTCTCTCGAATTGTCTCCTTAGATCCGTCTATGGTTTCTGAACAAATCCGCCTCTGCGCTGAGGTATATCCGCTGGGCGCAATAAAAACGGGGATGCTTTTTTCGTATGAGATTATCACCGCTGTCGCTGCAACGCTAAAAAACATGCCTTCTGCGTCGTTGATCATCGATCCTGTGATGGTAGCCTCTAGTGGCGCTCGACTTCTTTTAGATACAGCGATCAATGCGCTAAAAGAGCTTCTTTTTCCTCTCGCCACACTCATCACACCCAATCGAGATGAAGCCGAGATCCTATGGGGGAATCCGATAAATAACGAATCAGCACTTCGTGAATGTGCGCGCGAGCTCTCCTCTCGCTACCATACCTCTTTCCTCGTCAAAGGCGGTCATTTACAGGGCGACAACGCCATCGACGTGCTCTGCCAAGCAGATGGCGACCTTCATGAATTTTCTGCGCCGAGGGTGCCTCAAACAAATCCGCACGGCACAGGCTGCACTTTTTCAGCGGCTATCACTGCTTACATTGCCCACGGTCATTCTTTAGTGGAAGCAGTGGCTTATGCTAAGGATTTTATCACTGAGGCTGTCCGCACCCATCACCGTTTCGGTCCTTATGCCCTGTTAAATCATCATGCTCGAGCTGAAAGAAGCCGCGATAGATAGATGATTGCCTAGTGTTATAGCTAGCGAGGCAAGATTCGATAAATACCACTATCCTCAGGAGGAATTGCTGGTCTGCGGATCTCACGAGGTTGCTCAACAATAATTGGGCGTCCTCCATCAGGCGGGATAACGGTGGTTCTGAAGAAAGATGGATCGATTTTTTCCTCCGTGCCCGGTGGAACAAGACCCTGCGTGGCTGGCATGTTGATCGGCGTTCTTGATGGTGCAACTGGCTGTTGTCTGCCCTGATTCGGCATGGTTGGAGCGGGCACGGTGGTTGTGCTGCGCACTGTGCGTCGAGGCTCTAGGGCTTGGCTTGTGGAAGGGCGGTTTTTCTTCGCACGTTTTTCTTTGTAACGTTTTTCTAAAATCTCTCGAATGATTTCAATTCGCTCCTGAGTCGTGTAGCGACCCCAATATTCTTGGTTGTAGACCCCTTGGACGACTGCATCTGGAAGTCCTTCGACGTTAATGTGCGGGGGTTTCTTCTCTCCGACAAACAAGCGACGCAGAGTATTGTCGCGCCAGACGCGCAAGGTATCGGGTATTTCTTCATTGGCCAGGTTCAAGCCGATGTAAATTTCAGCTAACAGGTAGTCCCATGGGCGTCCATAGACGCCTTTTTGTGCAATTTTACTCTGCTCCATGGTAGTAATGCGGTTGAGCGCATCGATCGCCATGCGAAGATATTTGTCATTTTCTGCTACAAATCGTCTTAAGCTCTCATCTTCTTGATCCCCGAAGCCACTGCGAACTCCAGTGCCTTCACCAGGGGGATTATTGCTGCCTCCTCCAGGCGGGTTGTTGCTGCCGCTGGGTGGATTGTTGTCCCCGCCACCACTGGGTGGATTGTTGCCGCCTCCACCACTAGGTGGATTGTTACCTCCGCCACCGCCGGGTGGATTGTTGCCGCCTCCACCACTGGGTGGATTGTTGCCTCCACCACCGCTCGGTGGATTGTTGCCCCCGCCACCACTGGGTGGATTGTTGCCGCTACCATCATCTCCGCCGCCACCAGGAGCGCTTTCTTTGTAAAGATCGGCTCCTGGGGTCTGGCCTGGCGGTAGATTTGATGGGATGCTGAGGGGGTTATAGGCGTTGGTTCCTAGATCTCTTTGATAGAAACGTTGGCCGGCGGCATCGGCGCTGTTGGCCGCGACGATGACGCCGGGACGTGTATCTTGGAGGCGATTGCTGTAGAGAATGACTTGTCCGTTGTTACCGGCATTGAGTGTGCCTTGGTTTGTGATGCGTCCCTCTCCGATAGAGGTGGGTTTGGATTCGTCGGCGACGATTTGGATGACGCCGCCGTTGCGGGCCTGGACGGTGGCGGAGTTGTTGATGGTGACGTTGCGGTTGGCTGCGAGCAGGATGTTGTTGAAGTTTTGGGATGGACTTTGGATGTTGCCATTGATGACAAGGTCTGCTGCGCGGAGATTATCGGGGGTATTTTCTCCGCTGTGGCGCCCGGCGAGGATCATGAGGCGAGAGTCGGTGTTGTTGGTGGATTGGACTTGATTGATGATAAGCTGCGATTGGTCTGGCCCGCGGTGTGTGAGGATGATGTTGCGGCCTGTGAGATTTTCAACCGTGGTCGTAGGCGCTGTGGTGTCGTGAGAGATTTTAATGAGGCCAGAATCGTCTATGGCTCCAGCGGCTGTGAGGGTGGGCGACGCGGTGCGGGCGGAGAGGGTGCTGGCGTTGTCAATTTGGAGGGATCGGTATGGGCCTGTGGCGCCGTGGATTTTGCCTGCGGCGTTGGGATCTGTGGTCTCGAGTTTTACGGATCCACCGCTGGCTTGAATTTTGGTGTTGGGTGATTGTTGAATTTCGCGCGAGGCGGCGAGATGGATGGAGGTAGAGAGGGATGGACTGCCGATAGTAGCATTTTGAGTGAGGCGTCCGTCGCGGGTGTCGTTGGTTATAGTGATCGATCGGCCAGGGGCTTGCGTTGCAACAGGTTCGGCAAGGACTAGGTTTGTGGCTCCGGAGGCTTTGATGCGGATATCGCCGGAGGCGCTAGACACAGTTTGGAGAGAAAGGGTCGAGATGTTTGAGCCGGACTCAGTGGTGTAGATGTGTTGATTGGCTTGGATGCGGAGTTGCGCGTTATCGGCGAGGGCGCGGAGGTTGAGGTCGTTTTGAGGCGTGCCGATGTGTTGACCTGCTTGTAGGTGAAGGGAGCGATTGTTGGCAGTTTTCCAAGAGAGGTTAGCGGTTTCGGCGTTTGTATTATCTAAGATGGAGCCATTGATTGCACGGATGACGATGTCGCTGTCGTGGGTGCTTTCCAAGTGGACTGTAGAGAGGCGGATATTGTTTTGAGCTTGAATTGATGCGGGTGCGGTGGTGGAGGCGTGGATGGATGAGCTATCGGAGAGGATGAGATCTCGCGCTGCGTTGAGTTGGAAGGGATCGGTCATGGATCGGCTGTCTATTTTGGCATTTGCTGCGAGGGTGATGTCGGATGATCGTGATTTGAGATCGATGCCGCGGAGGGATTTGAGTTGGGCGGTGGGGCCTAGGGTAATAGCAGGAGCTGAGGCTTTGAAAGCTACAGGTGCGTCGGCGGTGCTTTGTAGGCTGGCTTGAATATCGAGTGAGCCTTGGGAATCTGATTGGGAATCGATTTCGATGACGCCGTTTTTGCGAGAGGAGCGGAGTTGGATTTCAGCGCTTTCGGAGAGTGTGATGGGGCCGTGCGCTTTGAGGAGTAAGGTGGCATCGTCTATGGAAAAGTTGTTGAGTCCGGAGAGGGTGATTGTGCCGGTCGATGCAGTGATGTGAGAATTTTGGGTGAGGAGTGAGAATTCTAGGTTGCCTAGGGTCAAATTTTTTTCTGCGATGATTTGGATTTGGCTGGCTGCGGTGTTGAGGGAGGCAGAGGGCAGCATTTGCACGGATCCTTCATTGGATAGAATTGAATATTCTCGAGCTTTGCCTGAATTGTAGGATCCATTGAGGGTGACGTCGCCTTGTGATTCTATGAGGAGATTAAGCGGGGCTAGAGAATCAGCATAGAGGTTGCCTTCGAGGGTGATTTTTCCAGTGTCTGCTAGGAGGCTGAAGGTGGAGTTGTTGTTGGGGCGAGTGAGGATGTAGAAATCGGCTCCGCGTTGTTGGGTGATATCTTTTGCAGCGCTGAGTATGAGGTTTTGGTTGCCGAGGTTGGCGGCGAAGAGGTCGGTGATGTTTATGGATCCTTTTTCAGAGGTGATCTCGACGTCACGTGAACCGTTGAGACGAAATTGAATATCTGCGAGGGTGATGTCTTTTTCGGCTTTCAGGCGCGCTGAGTGGCCGTCTATGATGATGGAGGAGATTTTATTGGGGTTTTCGGGGCCGTTTTTGGCCATGATGATTTGGCCTTTGTTTGCGTTGAGGGTGAGGTGCGTTTCGATAGAGGGATTGGAGGATGGAGAGGCATTTAATACGGCTCCGGAGTCGAATGTGATATCGCCTTGCAAGGCATGGATAGAGATATCTCCAGCACCGGCAAACAGGGCTCCTTTAGGGCCAAAGTGGATTGCAGCAGCTTGGGCTTTGAGGCCGTCCATAGCGGCATCTAGGGTAAGATTGCCTAGGATATTGATTGAGCCATTGGTGGTGTTGGCATTGAGGATGAGTTGTTGGCCGGTGTTTGCGGTGCCTTTGAGGTTTATTGTGACGCCTTCTTGGACGATGATGTTCCGATGTGCGTTTAGGGTGAGAGTAGTGTTGTTGCCAGTAAAGTTGAGGACGCCGCCTTGGGCGAAGCGGTCGCTGATAAAAGTGATGTCCCCATTGCCGTTGCCGGCAGAAGAGGTGGAGATAATGACTGAGGTGCCTTGATTGAGGAGGGAATTGATTGTGTTGTAGCTGATGTTGCTAGTCGCTGCGGTAGAGGTAAAGTTCGGTGGGCCGGAGATTTCTGAGTTGGGATTATTGGAAATTGTGATGTCGGATGGGTCGAAGAGGATAGTGCCTGCTTTGCCGTTGTGGGCTGCAGCGGTTGCGTCTAGTGTGGGTGGGAGAGCTAAGTGGCCAGCGCTAGAGATTTCTATGAATCCGCCATCTCCAGCATTTGAGCCACCGCGGGCTGAGAGTGTGCCAAGCATCTGCGTGTAATGATCGGACCAAATGATGATCGTGCCGCCGTCTCCTTTGTGCTGGGCATCTGCGGTGAGGAGGGCTTGGGGATTTATTGTGACACGTTGAGCATTGCGAAGATTTGGATTTTTTCCTTGATAGTCTCCTCCTACTAGGATTTTTCCTGCTGTGGAGAGGAAACCATCGGCTTGAATAGAGGCAGTGGAGGCGAGGTTGATGTCTTGCCCTAAAATCTGAACAGTGCCTCCGTGACGGGGAATCTGGTCGTATTCTTCGAGTGCTGAGACGGCTATTTTTGCAGCAATGTGGGTTTTTGCAGGGAGGGCAGGTAGGATTGTGACGCCTGAGTCGATGTGGACGGAACCGCCGCTGCCATCGTGGTTGATGGCTTGTAGGATGCCGTTGATGTTTAAGACGCCTGAGGGAGAGGTTACAGCGATGGCGGCACGAATTTCTTCAGTGCCTTGCGCTAGGAGATGGGAGGTGTCGCCGAGGTTTATTGCGGTGCCGAATATGCCGCCGGCTGTTTGAATTTCGATGGCTGCAGCTTGTATGGTGCCTGTGTTATTGATTGCTGTTTCGGAGGCGAGGTCGGGAGTGGCGTTTATTTTTTTGCGAATATAGGCGCGTGGGGCGTTGGGTTGAGTTTTGTCTTGGATGATCAACTCTTGAGCTCCTGCGACGAGAGAAGCGGTGCCTTGATTTGCGTTGATTGAGCCTGTGTTCCGGATTTGTGTGCCGATGAGGTAGAGATCTCCGTATGCTTGTATACGGCCTTGGTTCTCGATCCAACCATTAGCTAACGGGTGACCGATAAAACTAAGACTGGAGGTGGAATTGAGAAATTGTTGGTCGATGATATCAAGTGTGGAAAGGGCAAGGGAGCCTTGGGTGAGTATGCGTCCATCTTGACCGATGAGTATGCCGTGGGGATTGATCAAATAAAGTGAGCCAGTGGATGTCAGAGTGCCATCGAGGTAGGAAGCTGCTGGTCCTGTGACGCGGGCTAGGGTTGCAGCTTCGAAGTTGGGGAGATGGAAATGAACTCCGTGTCCGGCGGCGATATTGAAGGTATCAAAATTGACGATGGCTTTGGGTGTTGTTTGATGGAAGTGTAGCTGTGTGTCTGTTGTGTTGATCGTGACGTCTCCATGCACGACATGTGCACCAGTGGGGAGTGTTTGTGATAGTCCTTTGGTCACGAGTGGTAGGATCAAAGTGATGGCCAAGAGTAAGCTTTTGGATTCGAATTTATGGAGTATTGCGAGAATATTTTTCGTTTTCATGTTTGTCATTTGTGTAAAAAACTTACTTTATATTTTGAAAATTGTCAACAAAAAATTAAGAATTTATTTCACTTTTGTGTTTTTTTGGTTGGTTTTTGATTTGGCGGTTTTCTGTTTTGTTTTGGGTGGGTAGTTCGCTTTTGAAAATTTTTGAACATAATCTGCAGTTTGTAGTCTAATTTTTATAGGAATAGGGCTTGTATTTTCGAACTTAGGTTTGTTGTGTGGCCCCCGGAAGGGAATGGAGGTCTCTTTCGGGGGCATTTCTGTTTGTGTGGATGCCCTACACGAGATAGGAAGTTGAGGTTGCTTTTACTTTGACTTTTGGGAAATGAGTGGTTAGCTTCGAGGGCATGCCTGCAGTGAGTAAGAACGAAGGAGTCGAATTACGGTCGGAAGGAAAAATCAACTTGGAATTGCGTCCTGAAGAGAAGCGCCATCTTCTGAGGCAGATGCTGCTCATAAGGCGTTTTGAAGAGAAAGCCGCGCAAGCTTTTACGCAAGGCAAGATTAGGGGTTTCTGTCATTTATACATCGGCCAGGAGGCCGTTGCTGTCGGCACGATATCTGTTTTGAGGCCCGATGATGCTGTAATTACGGCTTATCGGGATCATGGCCATGCCTTGGCAAGGGGCATGTGTCCGAAAGTTTGTATGGCTGAGCTATTCGGGAAGCGTGCGGGGTGTTCGAAGGGGAAGGGGGGCTCGATGCATTTTTTCGATGCAAAACGGCACTTTTACGGAGGCCATGGGATTGTAGGAGGTCAGACTCCTTTGGGGGCAGGTCTCGCTTTTGCGCAGAAGTATCTCGGGACGGGTGGAGTGACGTTGTGTTATTTGGGCGATGGTGCGGTGAATCAAGGGGTTTTCCACGAGGCGATGAATCTAGCTGCGTTGTGGAAGTTGCCGGTTATTTACATTATCGAAAACAACGAATACGCTATGGGCACAAGTCTTGCTCGCAGCTCTGCTGGACTACCGCTGGTGAATCGCGCTCACGCTTACGACATGGCCGGGCTTGTCGCTGACGGAATGGATCTGGATGATGTGCGGGCCAAGACGGCTGAGGCTGTGGCCTTGGCTCGCTCTGAGAGCCAGCCTACGTTGATGGAGATACGGACATATCGCTATCGCGGTCATTCGATGTCAGATCCTGGACTCTATCGCACCAAAGAGGAAGTCGATCGGCACAAGAAATCCGACCCAATATTGTTATATGAATCCAAGCTGCTGGAAGAAGGAGTGATGACCACTGATGCGGTGGAGCAATTGGACGAAGAGGTCAAAGCTGAAGTGCAAGATGCATATGATTTTGCGGACAACAGCCCTGATCCAGAGATAGAGGAGGTGTTTGACGATATTTTCAGCCCTGAGGATCAGATTGAGGAAATCCCGCGACGAAACCGATACTATCGATAAACGATTGCACTAAGGGGGAAAGCTTATGCCGATATTGACGATGCGAGAGGCCTTAAACCAGGCTATGGCTGAGGAGATGGAGCGTGATGAGCGCGTGTTTCTTTTGGGCGAGGAGGTCGCGGAATACGATGGTGCATATAAAGTGAGCCAAGGACTTTTGAAACGTTTTGGTCCTAAGCGTGTGATTGATACACCGATTAGCGAGTCTGGATTTGCGGGCCTTGCCATCGGCGCAGCGATGTATGGGTTAAGGCCTATTGTTGAATTTATGACTTGGAGTTTCTCCCTTGTCGCTTACGATCAGATTATTAACAATGCTGGCCAGATCCGTTACATGTCGGGCGGGCAATTTTCCATTCCGATTGTCTTTAGAGGTTCATCGGGAGGCGGCTTGCAAGTCGGGGCGACTCACTCTCACACGCCCGAAAATTGGTATGCTAATGTGCCTGCCTTGACTGTGATCACTCCTGCGTTTCCCGACGATGCTAAAGGACTATTAAAATCAGCAATTCGTTCCAACAACCCCGTTTGCTTCATCGAAAACGAGAAACTTTATGGCTTCAAAGGTGAGATTCCCGAAGGTGAATATCTTACTCCGATTGGAAAAGCGCGTGTGGTAAGAGAAGGTAACGAGGTCACTTTGATCGCAAATAGCGCAAGCACTCATCGCGCTCTTGCTGCAGCAGATCAACTCGCGCAAGAGCAAGGTCTTTCTTGTGAAGTGATCGATTTACGCACAATAAAGCCATTTGATTTCGACACGATTGCAGCTTCTGTAGTAAAGACCAACCGGGTCGTAATTGTGGAAGAGAACAAGCCTTTCTGTGGATGGGGTGCACAAATTGCTTATGAAATTCAACGTGAGCTGTTCGATGATCTCGATGCTCCTATTCATAGGGTGACGGGGTTAGACGTTCCGCAACCCTACAACGGAAGGCTCGAGCAAGCTGTATTGCCTAACGAGGAAAGGATAAAAGAAGCGGTGCGTTTTGTGACGAGTTGATGTATTAAAAAACTTGTCCTCTTGGGGGCGGTAGGTTATTCCAATTGCATGCAATCGCCATCTCCTGACGGCAGCAACACATCAAATTTTTCAGGAGAAAAGGAATCTACCATATCTAATAACAGGCAAAAAAGGCGCAAATATTACGAGCTGGAACACCCGGCGCCTTTATCTCCTTGGCATGTGGTCGCTGTATTGCTTGTTCTGCTGACGCTGATGTTAGGGGGCGGAGGCACTTTTACCGTGCAAGGGGTTGTTATCTTCACTATCGGGGTGTTGTGGATCGTATCTCCTCCTAGAAAATTATTTCCATGGGGCTTAGTGATAGTTGCAAGTATCTTTCTTTTATGGCCCTTGAATGCTCTGATGGAATTGCCGCAGGAGCAGTGGCCTCTTTGGCGCACGCGGCTTGTTGAGATTATGGGAGAAAATCTGATGGGGACGAAACGCTCACCACAACCTTGGGTCACATGGGAGTCTTGGCTCCTTCTTGTGGGAGGGGGGATGTGGATCATATGGTGTGCAGGACAAGATTGGCCCTGGTCACGCTTGCAGGCATTGGTGGTTTTGCTGTTGAGTGGGATATCGGTGTTGGTGATTTTGGCAGCGGTGGGTTATTTCACAGGCCTGTATGTCGGCGTGTGGGAGATGCGAACGCAACATGCAAAGGTCTTTGGTTTTTTTCTAAATCGCAACCAGACTGGGACTGTGTTAGCACTGGCCGGGCTTTTTGTGGCCGCGTTAATTGACATGGATTTGCGACACCGACGGTGGCGATGGCGAGCTCCGCTATGGGCGATGTTTTATATTCCGATTCTAGGCGGCATGTTTCTGACGGGCTCCAGGATGGCTGTAATACTTTTTTTTCTGGGCACAGTAGCGTGGATGGTCATCACACAGACACAACGACAGCACAGGCGATGGAAAACAAACGTGGTGTTGATATCGATCTTGCTAGTTTTGGTAGCAGGATTCATGGTTTTTGGGGGGCGTGCTTATGATCGGCTTGTAGCTTTGATTATGAGGGAAACCGAGCTTGCGGAGGATTTGCGATTGGCAATATTTGAAAATGTGTTGAGGGTGAGTGGCGAGTTTGTTGCATGGGGGATGGGATTGGGGCAATTTGCGAGTGTCTTTCCACAGTATCAGGATTACCCCTTAACTAAGTATTTGAAGCTGCTGCATCCCGAAAGCTCATGGTTATGGGCTTTCTTGGAGATGGGTGTGCTTGGCGTTGCGTTACTACTTCTTGCTACGGCGTTTTTTTTAGTTAGCTCATTTCCTAATCGAGAAAGTGAGGGGTTTGCTCTAAGAGCGGCAGCTTACGTGGCTTGTATTGGTTTTTTGGTAAATATGATTTTTGATGTGCCTGCCCACCGTCTAGGAACAATAATGCTGTTCGGATTACTGGTCGGATTTGCAATCAAAAACAAGGCATGGAAAGATGCTCATGTCATTGTCCAGTGGATCGCACGCATTGTAGGAGCCTTTGTTCTGACAGTCGGAGGATATTTTATTTCATCAAGTGTAGGGTTGTTTCAATTTCCTAGCTCTGCTCAAGCGGAGCGACTAAAGCAACAAATCATTAAAGATGTCGAAAGCAAAGAGATCGAGGTTGCACAGGCTAACCTAAAGTCTTTTTTAACCATACAACCTCTGAATGCTCAAATGCTGTTTATGCGGGGGCAAATTGCCTCCATGGTTCAGGACTTTGAAGTGGCACAAAATAGTTTTCGTGTTGCTCGACTAGTAGAACCTTTTTCAGTTGACCGAGCTTTTGTTGAGGCACAAATCTGGCTGCATCACAATCCTATCCTTGCGGTTGAAGCATGGCGCGATTTACTCGAGCGCGGCGATCCCGAGCGTAGAGCGTCCTATTTTGGCCTCCTCTTCAGTCAAATGCGGCCTTTGGGAGGGGAAGCCCTTCGCCATCTCCGTAGAATAGCACGCCGACATACAGATATTTACTTGAGATATTTGATGATGCTCAACGCAAAAGACTTTGATTCAGAAATGCAAAATGAGATTGAAAACCCAGAGTGGATTGTCTCCTTAAAAAGCGAACAACGCGATGAGCTCCTTCGATACTGGGCTAGATTGGGGAACCCGACTCAGCTGGAACAATTTTTTTTGAATTATCCAACCTGGTGCCACATACATCGCCTTGCCTACGGGTGGATGCTTTATCGGCTAGAACGCTACGAAGAGGCTTATAAGGCATTAGAGGCATCGATTGAGAAACCCACCCTTCCCTCAGTCACTTTGCCTCCAGATCGAGAAAGCGTCAGAAAAGCATATTACCGCCAGCCAGACCAATTTCACATCGCCTACCAATATATTCTACTACTCAAAGAGGAACAAAACTTACCTGAATTAATCCGCGCTCTTGAGCGAGTTATAAGATTAGAAAATGCACCCCCTTATTTCACTTACCTCTTAGGCCAAAACTTATCCCTTGTAGGTGAATACGCCCGTGCATGCAAAGAGATGTTGAATTACTATCAAGAGATAAGCTCAAAGAAAAAATAATCTCATAACATAAATGGATTTCGATGTTCGAATTTCCCGATACCTTGGTGCAAGCCCTCAAATCCATCCCCTGAGCTTTATTCACCCCAGAAGTGTTTTGATAGGAGCAGTCGTAGTTGAAGCTTTAGCAAGTATTTGGCCGGGCGCCGTCCTCCGCGGAGACATCAATCAGATTCATATAGGCGAAGGATCCAATGTCCAAGATAATGCCGTAGTCCACGTTGCAAACGATTTCCCCTGCACCATAGGCCGACATGTAACTATCGGCCATGGAGCAGTGGTTCATGCCTGCAACGTCGAGGATCAATGCCTAATCGGCATCCACGCTACAATCCTAGACGGTTCAATAATCGGAAGCGGAAGCTTGATTGCTGCGGGCACACTTATCCCTCCCAGCACTCACATTCCACCCAAAAGCCTTGTTATGGGTGTTCCAGGTAAAGTCATTCGCGAGAGAACACCAGAAGAAATCCAATCCACAATACAACTAGCGATCAAATACCAACTCCTAGCCAAGGCATATTCTAAAAAATACATGACTTAAGACTGCTCTTCACCCTCTTTCCAAATCGGGGCATTCTTAAGCTTTTCGAAGTAGTCTGATGCGTCTTCCAAATTATCCCAAACATTCCGTGCTACATACATCGGAGCTTTTTCCAAGAGAGCAAGAGTGATACAGTCACTCGGCCGTGCATCCACCTCAATAATCTTTTTACCAAGCTCGTTCTCCATCCTTAAAATTGCTCGCGCATAAAAAGTATCGTCCCGCACCTCATTGATTACAACGTGATCCAGCTTAATATCAAACCCCTGAAAAATTAAATGCATCAGATCATGGGTCAAAGGCCTCCCACTCTTCTCCCCAGTGGCTGCCCTAGCAATCGCACTTCCAATAAACACATCCACACTGATTACAAAAGCTTTCTCCTCGTTTCCCAAAAACAACGAAGCTGCATCACTCTTCGTCGCAAACAAACCTAATAGCTGTATCGGAACAACGTTCTGCAGAGGCACGCTTTTAAAATACGCTTAACCACGCTTGCGACAAGCTAAGAAATTAATCCTCAGTCCACAATTCACCAAAACAGCAAAGCTTGGATTTGTTATCAAAAAAACGTAAAATCTGAAATATAACCTTTGACTTTTCTGCCCTCTTCGATAATTTCTCCCCTGCCGTGGGTTGACCTGCTTATGCAGCTCGACCAAAAAAACGGAGCTTCGCTCACGGCGCGAATCTCCAAAAAAAACAAACCTAAGGAAAAACAACAACTATGAAAAACATCCTCAAAGCCCTCTCTGCAGTGGCCCTGACCTCCACAGTGGCCTTTGCAGGTGAAGCAGCAAAAGACGTCAAGGATCTCAAGAAAGTCATTGAAGACCATGGGATCTACGTCGAAACTGACCAAAAAGGCATCAAACTCAGCGGATACGTTGACACAAGCTGGACTTACCAATTCGCCAACGGCAAAAATAGCCGCGAAAACGGCGCCGCCAGCACGGAAAATCGTCTCCGCCAGTTCGATGTTGACCACAACGACTTCAACATCAATGCCGTCAAACTCACCCTCGAGAAGGAACTCCCCGACGAAAACAAACTCGCCGCAGGATTCCGCGTAGACCTCATGTTCGGTGAAGATGCAAAGATCCTCGCTGTCTCAGATCCCGGCCTCGCACCGATCTATCGTGATGAAGGCGGAAGAGACAACATATTAGGTGATAGCATCTACTTAGAACAAGCCTACGTTCAATTCCGTGTCCCAGTGGGCAACGGTCTCGACTTCAAATTCGGTAAGTTCGTGACCCTGCTCGGATACGAAGTGATCGAGAGCCCGGCCAACCTCAACTTCAGCCGTGGTCTCCTCTTCACCAACGCGATCCCTCTCACCCACACGGGTGTGTTGGCTTCTTACAAGTTCAACGATACCGTTGATGCGCAATTTGGCGTCGTCAATGGCTGGAATAACTCGGATAGCCATGCCGACAGCTTCGCCCCTGCCATCACCGGTCGCTTGAACATCACCGCTCCAGGTGGCAACGCCAACATCGCTCAATCCTTCATCTACGCGGTTGACGGTGCTCCTCAAGCCTACGATCAGGCTTTAGGAATACTCCTCGAGCAAAATGAACCCACCTTCGTCTACGACATCTGGGGAAACTGGGCTCCAAAGTTTGCTAATGACAAACTCCTGCTCGGTTTCAACCTCGTCTATGGTCGTGGAGACCATGCTCTCATTGATCCTGTCGCTATATTCGGAGTTGCCCGCCGCGAAGAATGGTATGGCGCAGCACTATACGCCAAATACCAATTCACCAAGGTCTTTAGCCTTGCCGGACGCCTCGAGTGGTTGCACTCCGACAACTCCTACAAGATCGTAACTCAAGGCCCTATAGAAACTTCTTCTGATATCTACTCCGCCACGATCACGGCCGGATTCGATATCTGGGAAAACCTCCTCACCCGCCTCGAATATCGTGCTGACTTCGGTCCCCACGACATCCTCGATGCCTCCGGAGGCAGCAATGATGGTAACCTTGGTGTCCAACACCAAGTTGCTGTCAACTTCGTTTACTCTTTCTAATTAACGAAGAGACTTAACCACAAAAAGCCTGTAGCTTTTTTAACCCCGAGATTCACAAGAATCTCGGGGTTTTTTTTCATCTTGGCAAAATCATCAATCCACACCACACTACCTTACATTCGCGCGGTTAGCTTAGTGGTAGAGCGCTCGCTTCACACGCGAGAGGTCATAGGTTCGAACCCTATACCGCGCACCCTTTTTCTACGCAGCAAAAGATTGCCAATTCTCTCCCACCACTCTAATTAGTCACCCACACCATGGAATTTAACCTTGAAGCCTTTCTTTTTTGGCCTCTTGCTATCGCGCTCATCATCTCCGCTACGGCAGTAATCCTTCTTCGCAACCCTGTCAGTGCCGCCCTATCCCTCGTCCTCACCATCGTCTTTATGGCCGCCCTTTTCATCCTCCTTCAAGCCTACTACCTAGCAGCAATCCAAATCCTCGTCTACGCGGGCGCCGTGATGGTTCTATTCCTCTTCATTATCATGCTCCTTGACATACAAGCCGACAAAAACCAACTCATCACCCCCCTCCACCTCATTGGTGCAAGCCTCCTCACAATCCTTTCTTTAATCCTCGGCTATCGTGCATTCGCATCTACTCCCATCTGGGCACAATATTTCAACCTCACCCTTGCCGATCGCACCCCAGCAGGCATCAAAGAAATAGGCCTAGAGCTCTTCCAAAAACACATGCTCCCCGTCCAAATCACTGCCCTACTACTCCTCGCCGCTGCCATAGGCGTCGTCCTCCTGAGCAAAAAAGAAAAAGCAGACCCCTAAACAACATGACCATCACCCTCGTCCATTACCTCTCCCTCGGAGCTTGCCTATTCGCCATAGGCCTCATCGGCATCATCCTTCGACGTAATCTCATCACCCTCTACCTCTGCCTAGAGCTTATGCTCAATGGCACCAACCTCACCCTTGTCGCCTTTAGTCGGTTCCTCCCCCACCTAGATGGCCAAATCCTTGTCTTCTTCATCATCACAGTCGCCGCAGCAGAAGTCGCTGTCGGCTTAGCTCTCATCGTTGCCATCTTCCGCCTAAAACAAACCACCCAAGCAGACGACCTCCGCCATCTCCGCTACTAAGACTATGGCCTGGACTCTTCTCCTCTCCCCTCTCCTATCAGCCTGCATCATCTCCCTCTTCTTCCTACGTCGCCCCTACGAAGCCGCCGGCATCTCAATAGCTGCCTGTTCCATAAGCTTTCTCACAGCGATCGCCCTAGCCTTCCAACTCATACCTCCCCCTGCCTCTTACCCCTGGATCCAAACCTCCACACTCTCTATCACCCTGACCTTCCTCCTCGACAACCTATCCAAAATCATGCTCCTTGTCGTCACCTTCGTCGGCCTACTGGTTCACATCTTCTCCCTCGGCTACATGAAAGACGACCCATCCTTCGCCCGCTACTTCGCCAAACTCTCCCTCTTCATGTTCTCCATGCTCGGCATCGTCATCGCCGACAACTTCATCACCCTCTTCATCTTCTGGGAACTCGTCGGCCTCTCCTCCTACCTCCTCATCGGTTTTTGGAACATTCGCCCCTCGGCCGCCCAAGCCGCCAAAAAAGCATTCCTCATGAACCGCATCGGCGACTTCGGCTTTCTCCTCGGCATCCTCACCTTCTGGGGAATCACAGGCACAATCTCCCTACAAAAAGACACCCTACCCCTCCTCCAACAATCCCCCTCCACCACCACCCTCTGCGCCCTCCTCCTCTTCTGCGGTTGCATCGGCAAATCCGCCCAGTTCCCCCTCCACACCTGGCTCCCCGACGCCATGGAAGGCCCCACCCCCGTATCCGCCCTCATCCACGCCGCCACCATGGTCGCCGCAGGCGTTTACATGCTAGCCCGAATCTTCCACATCCTCGCTCAATCCTCCACAGCACTCCTCACCATCGCCTGCATCGGAGCCATCACCGCACTCCTCGCAGCCATCATCGCCACTCAACAAGACGACATCAAACGCATCCTCGCCTACTCCACCCTATCCCAACTCGGCCTCATGGTCCTTGCCATCGGCTGCGGCAGCTTCGGCGCGGCCATCTATCACCTCACCACCCACGCCTTCTTCAAAGCTCTCCTCTTCCTCGGAGCCGGCTCGGTCATCCACGCCATGCACCACGAACAAAACATCTGGAAAATGGGCGCCCTCCGCCACTACCTCCCATGGACCTACCTCACCTTCCTAGTCGGAGCTGCCGCCCTCGCTGGATTCCCCCTCATCACCTCAGGCTTCTACAGCAAAGAGACCATCCTCACCACTGCCTACAATCACCACCCCCTCCTCTTCCTCGCCGCCACCCTCACCTCACTCCTCACCGCTTTCTACATGACCCGCCTCATCCTCATCGTCTTCTTCGGCCCGATACGCTCCGAAGAAGCACGCAAAGCCCACGAATCCCCCATCACCATGCTCATCCCACTCTTCGCACTAGCCATCCCCTCCCTCCTCACTGGCTTCTGGAACCCCTCCAAATGGCTCGGCGACACCACAGACCACCACCTCAACCACACCCTCGTCATGGCCATCTCCATCCTCATCTTCATACTCGGCATAATCCTAGCCTTCTGGAAATACAACAACGCCACAGAAGAGCCCCTCCGCGTCCCCCTCATCACCAACAAATTCTTCTTCGATGAACTTTACACCGCCACCCTCCTCAAAGCTCAATCAGCCCTTGCCACCCTCTCCGACTGGACAGACCGTTGGCTGATCAACTACGGCCTCATTCGCGGTTTCAGCTTTCTAGCCTGCGTAGGCGGTGAAATCACCCGCTTCCTTCAAAACGGCTACCTCCGCACCTACGCATTCTGGTTCGCCACAGGCGCGATCCTCCTCACCTTACTCCTCATAAAATGAATCTGCTTCCCCTCCTTCTCATCCTCATCCCCCTCATCTCAACAGCCACCCTTCTGATTCCAAAAGGCCATCACTTCCCCATATCCCCTCGCCACATTGCCCTCACTGCCACAATCATCAACCTCATCCTCACACTAATACTCGCCTTCGCATACCTCACAAAACCCGCATCCTCAGAAAACAGCGCCTTCGCCCTCCAATTCCCCTGGCTCCAACTCTCCTCCCTCACCCACGGCGTCATCCCAGACATCCACTTCCACATCGGCATAGACGGCGCCAACCTCCCCCTCCTCCTCCTCACCGCACTCGTCTCCGTCGCCGCAATCGCCTACCGATCCGAGCACACCCACCCCCACCACGCCCCCACCTACATCGCCCTCCTCCTCATCGTCCTAGGCGCCTACGGAGCCTTCCTATCCTTCGATGCCTTCTTCCTCTACATCTTCCACGAATTCGCCCTCATCCCCACCTTCCTCCTCATCTACTTTCAAGGCCGAAGCCCTGAAAGAAAAACCACAGCCCTCCAAATCACCCTCTACCTCACCCTCGGAAGCCTCATCCTCCTCGTCGGCCTCATCAGCCTCATCACCCTCATGCCCACAGGCACACGCACCTTCGACATCCACCTCATCGAAGACTACTTCTCCCAAAACTACCGCATCCTCGCAGACCGCCCCTACCTCGCCTTCTACCTCCTCTTCATCGGCTCGGCCATCCTCTTCTCCATTTTCCCCTTCCACTCCTGGGCCCCGTCAGGCTACGCCCTAGCTCCCACCCCCGTCGCCATGCTCCATGCAGGCGTCCTCAAAAAATTCGGCCCCTACATCCTCCTCCGCCTAGCCTTCCCCAACCTCCCCGAAGGAGCCCTCCTCCTCAACCCCTGGATCACCACCGCACTCCTTGCCAACATCCTCTACATCGGCTTCGTCACCCTGCGCCAACACCAACTCCACTACCTCCTCAGCTACTCCAGCATCATGCACATGGGCTACATCCTCCTCGGCCTCCTCGCATGGAACTCCATTAGCCTAACCGGTGCCCTTCTCCTCATGCTCGCCCATGGCCTCAGCACTGCCCTCCTCTTCGCCCTCTGCGGAGAAATTCACACCCGCACCCACACCTTCGAAATGAAATCCATCGGCGGCCTAGTCGCCACCGCCCCACGCCTCGCTACCCTCTTCATCCTCGCCTCCATGGCCTCCATCGGCCTCCCAGGCCTAGCCAACTTCGCCGGCGAAATCCTCATCTTCCTCGGCGCCTGGAAAGCTGAGCTCCACCTCGTCACAATCCTCGCCCTCTGGGGCATCGTCATCTCTGCCACCTATCAACTCCGCGCCATCCAACACATCTTCTTCGGCACCCCAGCCGACCCCAACCGCCCCACCCATCCCGACCTCTCTCCCATCACCCATTGGCATTACTACCTCCTCGCCCTAGCACTTCTCATCCTCGGCATAACCCCATCCCTCCTCACCCCCTCCATCCAGACAACCCTCAGCACCCTCCTCAACCCATAACCACAAACCCCACCATGAACGCCCTCATGCCCTGGATCACCCCCGAAATCTTCACCACACTCACAGCCCTCCTCCTAATCACCACCCAAGCCCTCGGCCTGCTCCGCACCCAAACCCAAGCCTACCTCATCACCCTCATCGCACTCACCCTCGCCACCCTCACCACCCTCCTCATCCCCCCTCACACCCAATCTTACTGGGCAGAACAATACCTCTGGAACGACTCCATCCGCACCACCAAACTCCTCTTCCTCCTCCTCGCCCTCTGGATCACCTGGCTCACCCACCAAAACCCCCACGAACTCACCCCACGACTCCCAGAATTCCACGCCCTCACCCTACTCGCCTTCACTGGACTCCTCCTCCTCCCCAGTGCACAAAGCTTCCCCACACTCTTCATCTCACTCGAACTCATCACCGTCACCCTCTACATACTCGTCTCCTACCACCGCACCCACCCCCCAGCCCTCGAAGCCGGCATCAAATACCTCATCATCGGCAGCGTCGCCTCTGCCTTCATGATCATGGGCATCGCCTACCTCTTCGGCTTCACCGGCACCCTACAATTCAAAACAATCACCACTCACAACGTCTGGTCATCCACCCCCGCTCCCCTCTGGATCGCGCCCCTCTTCCTCCTAGCCGGCATCGCCTTCAAAGCCAGCCTCGTCCCCTTCCACGCCTGGGCCCCAGATGTCTATCAAGGCACCAACCACCCCACCACAGCCCTCCTCGCCACCGCTTCAAAAGCCGCAGCAGTCCTCCTCCTCTTTTTCCTCTTCACCGGCCCCCTACGTCTCCTCCTTAGCTACCCATCCTTCCTCCACATCTTCCTCACCCTAGGCCTCCTCTCCATCCTCATCGGCAACTTCTCCGCCCTCCACCAACCCAACCTCAAACGCCTCCTCGCCTACTCCGGCATCGGCCACGCCGGTTTCATGGCACTCCCCCTCACCCACTTCGACACCGCAGGCCAAACGGCACTCCTCACCTACCTTCTCACATACCTCCTTGCCAGCATCACAACCTTCACCGTCCTCACCCACGTCACCCCCCAAAACGACACCCCAATCACCCAATACACCGCACTCGCCAAACGCAACCCCCTCCTCGCACTCGCCCTCACCCTCGCCCTCACCTCCATGGCCGGCATCCCCCCCCTCCCCGGATTCACAGGCAAATGGCTCATCTTCACACACCTCTGGCAACACGGCCACCACCTCACCCTCGCCATCGCCCTCATCAGCACCGTCGTCGCCCTCGCCTACTACATCGCCATCATCAAAACCCTCTTCAGCTCCACCCCACCTCACCTCACAGACCCACCCCCCACACCCATCCACCTCCCCCTCTCAACCACCTGCCTCATCACCCTCCTCTCCGCAACCCTAGTAATTCTCGGCCTCTGGCCCACACCCCTCCTCCACATCACCGCCTCCCTCCTCTAAACTCCACCCTCCACCCCCACCCACACCCCACCGCAAACCACCCTCCCCCTTGCAACCTCTCCACCTTCCCTCTAAAATAATCCCCGTGAGCGACTCCCCCCTCTCCCAAGCCAAACCCGCCACAGAAAAACTCTGCTCCATCACCCCCAAAGCCGCCTCCCGACTCCTCCAACTCCTCTCCACCAAACAAAACCCCTCCGCACTCCGCATCGCCGTCATCGGTGGCGGCTGCTCCGGCCTCCAATACCAAATGGACATCGTCGACACCGCCTCCCCAAAAGACTACCTCATCTCCACCCAAGGCATCCACCTCCTCATCGACCCCAAAAGCGCCCTCTACATCGCCGGATCCACCCTCGACTACTCCGACGACCTCCAAAACACCGGCTTCATCGTCACCAACCCCAACGCCACCTCCACCTGCTCCTGCGGCAAAAGTTTCAGCGTCTAAAAACATCCCACCGCCACCCAACATCCCACCGCCATCCTCGCCTCCACCTCCCCTCAAAACCCCATCACAACTTACACCCCCCCCGCACCCTCACCGATGCCGCATGCGCATCGAGCCCCTCCGCCAACGCCAAAGCCTCAATCACCCCCGACACCTTCTCAATCGCCCCCCGATCATACCTCACCACACTCGTCCGCTTCATAAAATCCATCACCGTCAACCCCGCAAACATCCGCGCCGCCCCACCCGTCGGCAACGTATGGCTCGGCCCCGCCACATAATCCCCCGCCGCCACAGCCGAAAATCCCCCCACAAAAATCGCCCCCGCATTCCGTATCTGCCGAGCCAGCCTCCCAGCCCCCCTCACCTGCAGACTCAAATGCTCCGGCGCATACCGCTCCACCACCTCCACCCCCTCATCCACACTCCCCACCCTCACAAACAACGCTCCCCTCTCCAACGTCTCCAACAAATACTCCCGCCGCTTCAAATCCACCCACTGCCGCTCCATCTCATCAAATAACTGACCAAAAATCCCTTCCCCCACACCCACCACAAGCACCTGACTCCCATGCCCATGCTCCGCCTGCGCCAACACATCCGCCGCCACCCAATCCACCCGCGCCCCATCATCCGCCAACACCGCTATCTCACTCGGCCCCGGCAACTGATCCACCGCCACCCATCCCATCACCTGCCTCTTCGCTTCCACCACATAAGCATTCCCCGGACCACACACCTTATCCACCGCCCTCACCGTCTCCGTCCCAAACGCCATCGCCCCCACCGCCTGCGCCCCCCCCACCCCATACACCTCCGTCGCCCCAGCCAACGCCAACGCCGCCTGCAAATCCCCACTCACTGGCGGAGGCGTCATCACCACGATCTCCCGCACCCCAGCAGCCCGCGCCACCCCCACCGTCATCAACGCCGTCGAAATCAACGGCGCCGCCCCCCCAGGCACATAAATCCCCACCCTTTCCAACGGATGATAACTCTCCCCCACCTCCGCACCCTCCTCATTCCTCATCACCCAACTCCTAGGCCGCTGCCGCCGTGCAAACCGCTCGATATTTCGCAAAGCATACCTCGCCGCCCGCTCCAGCCGCGCACCCGAAAACGCCCTCCTCAACTCCACCCGCATCTCACCTCCCCGCTCATAGCTCACCCCATCGTATTTCCGAGTAAACTCCATCACCGCACGATCCCCATCCCGCCTCACAGCATCCAAAATCTCAGCCACCTGCCCTCGCACACCCTCAGAAACCGCACAACGCCGCGTCACCACAGCCTTCACCTGCTCCCCATCCTCCCGCCAACTCCACACCTTCCATCTCATACCTCCATCCTAACACAACACCCCAACACTATTCCATTGATAATTCATCCCCTACACACTACCCTATCCACCACCAAGGAGAAACCACCGTGCACTCACCTCGCCCACTCATTGCCCCTCTCAGCCTCACCATCCTCCTCCTCACCCCCACCCCCCCACCCAGCCAAAACAACCACACCACCAACCCCCCCCCCACCAACAAAGAAAAAATCAAAGAAAAAAAAAAAGCCCCCCAAAAACCACCCAACCAAAAAAAAAAAAACCCCAACCAAAAA